>CAZYJU010000001.1:0-4985 GCA_964647945.1 uncultured Actinomycetes bacterium
GTATTAACGATTCGAAAGGCTTCAGCTAATCGACCTTCGGGTAGACCACCGAAGCCAGCATTTCGCTCGCCCCACTCGCGGACCAATTTCTCGAGTTCATCGTTATGCGCAGTTTGTGAGACATGTGCTTTTAGCGCTGCGATTTTTCTTGGGAAAGTTTCGGTGATATCCACCCAATGATCTGGGGTGTGATGGGCGTATAGCCAGACCTCTTTTACACGCCATGGCTCTAGCCCCTCTTCATTCTTTAAATCTTGGAATGCAAATGGATTACGAGCATCTGGGTATACCGCTTGGATAGCAGCCTCTCCGGCTGCTAGATGATCTGGATGGCTTGCTGGTATTCGATCCCAATTTCGTTCTGGACTTTGAATCAACATGCGATCTGGTTTATGAATTCTAATTTGTCTAACAATGTCTTTTCTTAATCCGATAGTTGGCTCTAGATGACCATCTCGATAATTTAGATAAACCACATCTTTTACGCCAAGTACTTTGGCAGCATCACGTTGTTCCCTCTGCCGAGTTGCTGCCATCTCTGATTGGGGCACGCCAGATTCCTCGCCGCCTTGATCGCCATTTGTACAGCAGACATAAGTAACTTCGATTCCCTTTGCAGTCCATTGCGCAACAGTTCCGCCGGTACCAAAATCTGCATCGTCAGGGTGTGCGTTTACAACTAATATTCGCGAAATTTCTTTATCGTCTCTTGGCTCCACGCGCAGATTCTCCCATGTTTTCGAATGGTCCGTGTTGCCTAATAGACTCCAGCATCATGTCCAACAGGTCTATTAATCAAGATGATCCGCTGCTTCAAGGGCTAAATCCGCAACAGAGCGCTGCAGTTGTTCATAGCGGAACACCTTTGCTGGTGGTAGCAGGCGCTGGTTCTGGAAAGACCCGAGTACTCACGCGTCGAATCGCATATTTGATGGCGCGTAGAGATGTTAGACCATTTGAAATCCTCGCAATTACCTTTACCAATAAAGCTGCAGGGGAGATGAAAGAGCGAGTTGCAGATTTGGTCGGACCAATTGCCAAATCAATGTGGGTCTCAACTTTCCACTCTGCGTGTGTTCGAATTCTTCGCCAAGAAGCGCACAGGCTTGGGTATTCAAATAATTTCACAATCTATGACAGCTCAGATTCTCAGAGATTAATCGCCCTAGTGGCAAAAGATCTCAACCTGGATCCCAAGCGATATCCACCAAGGCAATTTGCCGCCACTATTTCTAATGCTAAAAACGAATTGTTAGGCCCAGCAGATTATTTAAACTCTACAAATAATCAATACGAACAGATCACTGCTGATGTTTACACTCTTTATCAAAAGCGACTTGGGCTTGCCAATGCGATGGACTTCGACGATTTAATCATGCGTACCGTCGAGGTAATCCAACGATTTCCAGAGGTCAAAGCGCGACTTCGATCTAGATTTAGACATATTTTGGTAGATGAGTATCAAGATACCAATCACGCGCAATATCTACTTATCAAAGAGTTAGTGGGTAAAGATGACGAAGGGATTCCTGCGGCCGAACTTTGCGTAGTTGGTGATGCTGATCAATCAATCTATGGTTTTAGAGGCGCAACTATTCGAAATATCCTGCAATTCGAATTGGATTATTTAAACGCCGAAACTATTCTGCTGGAACAGAATTACCGTTCAACTCAAAATATCTTGAGCGCTGCCAACGCAGTCATCGAAAAGAATCAAGATCGTAAAGCGAAGAATCTCTGGTCTGAGGCAGGTTCGGGTTCGACATTAACTGGCTATGTAGCAGAGAGCGAACATGACGAGGCAGATTTCATCGCAGGTGAGATTCGAAAGTTGTCATCTGAGGGAACCTCAAAATATGGTGATACCGCGATCTTCTACCGAACAAATGCCCAATCACGTGTGTTTGAAGAAGTTTTCATGCGCTCTGGTCTTCCATACAAGGTAGTCGGCGGTGTGCGATTTTATGAACGTCGAGAAATCAAAGATTTCATCGCCTATCTAAAGGTTTTAGCTAATTTAGAAGATGAAGTTTCATTACGCCGAATAATCAATGTACCTAAACGAGGTATTGGTGATCGTGCAATAGAGAGCATCGAAAGCATTTCAAATGCGCGCGGAATCTCTTTCTGGCAAGCTTTAAATGTCGTAGCCAATAGCGCAGAACTTGGTGGTCGGGCCACCGCTTCACTTAGTAACTTTGTCTCGCTAATTCTGACTTTGCATGTGCTGGTAGAGGCGGGCACAAAGCCCTCAAAGATTTTAGAGGCAGTGCTAGAACAATCTGGATTATTGGCGGAATTGCAGAACAGCACCGACCCACAAGATGAAT
The DNA here is from genome assembly GCA_964647945.1 of uncultured Actinomycetes bacterium. Taxonomy (GTDB): domain Bacteria; phylum Actinomycetota; class Actinomycetes; order Nanopelagicales; family Nanopelagicaceae; genus ZLKRG08. Next base: position 2,331 of record CAZYJU010000001.1, read on the forward strand.
CACGCGTGGAAAACTTGCAGGAATTAGTTGCAGTTTCTATGGAGTATGAAGAGCGACCGATTGAAGACTTACCAGAAGGCGCTGAGATTTCACTTGCAGGATTCCTAGAACAGGTCTCTTTAGTTGCAGATTCCGATGAGATTCCAGAAGGCGAAGATCATGGCGGAGTTATTACATTGATGACTTTGCATACCGCCAAAGGTCTTGAGTTTCCTACGGTTTTCTTAACTGGAATGGAAGATGGAATCTTCCCGCACTCACGCACGCTGGGAGAGAAGGACGAGTTAGAAGAGGAGCGACGTCTGGCTTACGTTGGATTGACGCGCGCAAAAGAGCGTTTGTATTTAACGCGAGCTGAATATCGAAGTGCGTGGGGAGCACCAAATTACAATCCGGCTTCACGTTTTCTAGATGAGATTCCAGATGAATTGATTGATTGGCGCCAGCGATCATTTGTATCTAAACCTAAATTCACATCCGCGCCTCCGCCGCGCGCAACTGGCAAGAAGAGCGCAAATACAATTTCATTGAACGTGGGAGATCGTGTGGCTCATGACACATTCGGCCTAGGAACAGTTGTGAAGATTTCCGGTGAGGCAGAGCGCGCAGAAGCAACGATTAATTTCGGACAATTGGGAGAGAAGCGCTTATTACTTAGATATGCACCGGTCGAGAAGCTATAACCGTGCGGATAAGATGCAACTGTGGATTTATTTGAATATCAAGCGCGAGATTTATTTGAAAAGCATGGCGTACCTGTATTGGCAGGAGCGGTAGCAACTACACCAGCAGAAGCAGAAGCAGCTGCGGCAAAAATTGGTGGGAAAGTTGTTGTAAAAGCTCAAGTAAAAGTTGGTGGTCGCGGTAAAGCTGGTGGCGTAAAGGTTGCCGAGAATCCCACGGATGCTAAGGAAAAAGCAGCCGCCATTTTAGGGATGGATATCAAAGGTCACACTGTGCATCGAGTGATGATTGCTCAGGCTGCGCCAATTTCAGAGGAGTATTACCTCTCCATTCTGCTTGATAGATCAAACCGTCAATTTCTCTGCATGGCATCAGTCGCAGGTGGAATGGATATTGAAGAGGTTGCTAAAAATACTCCTGAAAAATTAGTAAAAATGCCGATTTCAGCAGTGTCAGGAATTGATAGCGCAAAGGCTCTTGAAATTGTAAAACAAGCCAATTTTCCAACTGATATTGCATCTGAAGTTGCTCGCGTAATTGAATTAATTTGGGGTGTATTTACCAAAGAAGATGCGACCCTGGTCGAGATTAATCCATTGGTTAAAACTGCAGATGGTCGAATCATTGCGCTAGATGGAAAAGTTACATTAGATGAAAATGCAGAATTTCGTCAGCCAGACCATGAGCTTTTGATAGATAAAGAATCTGCAAATGCCTTAGAAGAAGCGGCAAAGGCAAAAGACTTAAATTATGTGAAGTTGGATGGCCAAGTCGGAATTATCGGAAATGGTGCGGGACTTGTAATGTCCACATTAGATGTGGTGGCGTATGCGGGCGAGAAATTTGGAAATATCAAACCTGCAAACTTCTTGGATATCGGTGGCGGTGCCTCTGCCGAAGTTATGGCTGATGGTTTATCAATCATTCTGGGTGACAAAGATGTAAAGAGCGTATTCGTAAACGTATTTGGCGGAATCACATCTTGTGATGCAGTCGCAAATGGCATCGTCAAAGCGCTTGAGATGTTAGGTAGCGCTGCGACCAAACCAATCGTGGTTCGTCTCGATGGAAATAATGTTGCTGAAGGAAGAAGGATTCTGAATGATGCGGCACACCCACTAGTGCAGCAATTAGACACAATGGATGGCGCAGCTGCAAAAGCGGCAGAGTTGGCGGCGAAGTAAACATGGCGATCTTTATTGATAAAAATAGCAAGGTCATCGTTCAAGGCATGACTGGATCAGAAGGCACCAAACATACAAAGCGGATGTTGAAAGCTGGCACCAATGTCGTAGGTGGAGTTACTCCAGGCAAAGGTGGACAGAGCGTTGATATGGATGGCAAAAACCTTCCGGTTTTCAATACTGTTGCCGAAGCAATTGCAGCAACCGGAGCGAATGTTTCGGTAGTTTTCGTACCACCAAAGTTTGCCAAGGCTGCAGTTATAGATGCGATTGATGCCAAAATGCCATTAGTTGTCGTGATAACTGAAGGAATTCCAGTTCATGACTCTGCATATTTTTATACCTATGCAAAAGAGCGTGGAACCACCCAGTTAATTGGCCCTAATTGCCCAGGTGTTATCAGTCCGGGCCAATCAAACGTCGGAATCATTCCAGCAGATATAACTGGTAGCGGCCCAATTGGATTGGTATCTAAATCCGGAACATTGACTTATCAGATGATGTACGAACTTCGAGATATTGGATTTACCACCGCTGTTGGTATCGGTGGAGATCCAGTTATTGGCACAACCCATATTGATTGCTTAAAGGCTTTTCAAGATGATCCAGAGACTAAAGCAATCGTGATGATTGGTGAAATCGGTGGAGATGCTGAAGAGCGCGCTGCTGCCTTCATAAAAGAGTATGTAACTAAGCCGGTAGTTGGATATGTCGCTGGATTTACCGCTCCTGAAGGTAAGACCATGGGACATGCTGGCGCGATTGTTTCTGGAAGTTCTGGAACTGC
>CAZYJU010000001.1:5085-37983 GCA_964647945.1 uncultured Actinomycetes bacterium
TATATCTGCCAAATTTCATGATCGCTTCACTGGCTTATGTAAGTGGCGCAGGTTTTGCCCTTGGTCGCGATACTTTGATTGCACCTCTCACCTTCGAACTTGGAAAGATTCCGGCACTTCCAATTCTTGGAGCGCTACCAACTGGTCGCCATCCGCTCTATTTGATCTCCGTAATAGTTGTCGTGGCTATCGGTGTGCTTCTTGCAATTTGGACTTTGGATAGCAGTAAGTTGGTGCTCAGGCAGACCATTACTCTCTTTGCAATCAGCTCATTTCTTATCGCTTATTTAGGCTCGGGAGCGCTAATTACCTATGAATTAGGAACTGTGGGTCCATCACTTTGGAAGTTTCCAATTATTTTGATTGCAGAGCTTTTGGTGGGAGTAGGCCTAGTTAAATTGATACCACTGATCGGTCGTCGATGAAGTTATTGATTTTGGCATCGGGTTCAGGAACATTAGCGCAAGCAATCATCGATGCAAATTTCGATATCATCGCAATTGTCTCAGATAATCCCAGTGCGCAAGTTTTGGAACGCGCGCACAAGGCTGGAATACCATCTAAAGTAATTGAGTTTAAGAGTCCAAGATCAGAATGGAGCCAACAACTATTTGAATATGTAGATGCTTGCCAGCCAGATCTTGTAGTTTCAGTTGGATTCATGCGAATTCTTGATTCCAAATTTGTAGAAACCTTCAAAGTAATAAATTCACATCCAGCAATGTTGCCTAACTTTCCTGGCGCACATGCCGTCGCCGATGCTTTGAACGCTGGTGTTAAGACCACTGGATGCACAATCCATTGGGTCGACGCCGGGATAGATACTGGTCTGATCATCGCTCAGGAGGAGGTGGCAGTTCAATCTACCGATGATGTGGACTCGCTACATGAACGGATTAAGATTGTCGAACGTAAGTTGATAGTTCAGACTCTTAATGAGTTTAAGGATGGTGTGCGCAAATGAGCGAGCGAAAAGCCATCCGCCGAGCTTTGATTAGTGTTTACGACAAGACTGGTCTAGTTGAAATTGGTAGCGCCCTGCAAAGTGCAGGAGTTGAGATCATCGCAACTGGTTCGACTTATAAGACTTTGATTGATAATTCGATTGCAGCAACCGAAGTTTCAAGTTACACAGGATTTCCAGAGATCATGGGTGGGCGCGTCAAAACGTTACATCCCCGCATACATGGCGGCATCTTGGCAGATCAAGATAACCCAGAGCATCTAAGCACGATTACAGATTTAGATATCGCACCCTTTGATTTGATAGTAATTAATTTATATCCATTCTCTGCAACCATTAATTCTGGCGCTGATTATGCGGAATGTATCGAACAGATTGATATTGGTGGGCCTTCGATGTTACGTGGCGCTGCCAAGAATCATGGTTCGGTTGCGGTGATTAGCAGCCCTAGCCAATATCAACTTTTAATTGATGCACTTAAACAAGGTGGATTGAATCTAGCTGAGCGAAAACAATTGGCAATAGAAGTATTTAGGACTACCGCTGAATACGATGCCACGATTGCAATGTGGCTAAATCAAGAGCAGGGCATCTTTCCGGACTGGATAGCTGGTGTCTGGCGAAAGCGCTCCACACTTCGTTACGGTGAGAACCCGCATCAACAGGGAGCGGTTTATGCAAGTAACTTCCCGGGCATAGTTAGCGCCAAGCTATTAAGCGGTAAAGAGATGAGTTTCAATAATTACACTGATGCAGATGCTGCGCTACGCGCGGCCTTTGACCATGCAGAGCCAGCGGTAGCCATTATCAAACATGCAAATCCCTGCGGAATTGCAATCGGTAACAGTATCGCCGAGGCATATTTGAAGGCACATGCATGTGATCCGGTATCAGCTTTCGGTGGAGTAGTGGCAGCAAATCGCACAATTACAGAGTCGATGGCCAAATCATTAGTTGAAGTCTTCACTGAAGTGGTAATTGCTCCAGATTACGAATCAACAGCGCTTGAGATATTAAAGCAGAAGCCAAACCTTAGAATTCTAACTACAGAGCTAAGAAACTATGGTCCGCTAGAACCACGTTCGGTCTCTGGTGGATTATTGGTGCAGAGCGCAGATCTAATTAATGACCAAGGTGATGATCCAAAGAATTGGAAGCAAGTGTCTGGAGCTCCAGTTAGCTCAGAAGTTTTAGCGGATCTCAACTTCGCATGGCGAGCTGTTCGCGCAGTAAAGAGCAATGCAATTCTTCTGGCAAAAGATGGCGCTTCAGTTGGAGTTGGAATGGGTCAGGTAAATCGAGTCGATTCCGCCAAATTAGCAGTTGCCAGAGCTGACGAAAGAGTGAGTGGTTCGGTTGCTGCAAGCGATGCATTCTTTCCATTTGCAGATGGCTTACAAATTCTGATTGATGCTGGGGTGAGCGCAGTGGTTTCACCTGGTGGATCGGTGCGAGACGAAGAGGTAATTGCTGCTGCGACACAAGCAAATCTGCCGCTATTCTTCACGGGAACTCGCCATTTTTCTCATGCTTAATTAAGATCGTGTATATGACTGCACAGATTCTTGATGGCAAAGCTTTTGCAAAGAAAATAAAGGAAGATCTCGCTAAGGAAGTTACCGCACTTAAAGCGCGCGGAATCACTCCAGGACTCGGAACCATCTTGGTAGGCGATGATCCAGGCTCTCGCCAGTATGTGGGCGGAAAGCACAAAGATTGTGCAGAGGTCGGCGTAAATTCAATTCGAATTGATCTTCCTGGCACTGCAACTCAGGCAGATGTATTAGCTGCCGTAAAAGAGATGAATCAAAATCCAGAGTGCACCGGTTACATCGTCCAACTACCGCTACCTAAAGAGGTAAACACTCAGGTTATTTTGGAGGCAATTGATCCAGATAAAGATGCAGATGGTTTACATCCAATGAACTTAGGAAGATTAACCGCTGGATTTGATGGAACTCTGCCATGCACCCCACGCGGAATTGTGGAGCTACTTCACCATTACAAAATCCCAGTAAAGGGTGCCGAAGTCACAATTGTTGGTCGTGGTTTGACTGTCGGCAGACCGCTAAGTCTTTTATTAAATCGACGCGAAGAGAATGCAACGGTCAATTTAGTTCACACCGGAACCAAATCAATCAAAGAGCACACTTTAACTGCAGACATCACTGTAGTTGCAGTCGGTGTTGGACATTTCTTGACACCTGACATGGTCAAACCAGGTTCAGTCGTAATTGATGTTGGAGTGTCGCGCAACGGAAATGAGATTCAAGGCGATGTACATCCAGATGTTGCTAATGTCGCGGGTTGGATCTCACCAAATCCAGGCGGGGTTGGTCCACTAACTCGTGCGATGTTAGTTAAAAATGTAGTGGATGCCGCATCTCGCAAATGAATTCTCAACGCGCCATCACGATTGCGGCTGCATTTGGCGTATTACTTGGCGCGCTTGGTTATGTCCGAACCGGTTCAATTATCTTGGGCGCTGCGCTATTGCTCACAGGTATCCGACAGGAGCGGAGAATTGAGCGCTATCTCGCTTCGTTGATTGGCTTAGGGTTGATCATCGTGGCAATTGTGCTTCCGCACGGGCGATAGAATTATCTTGATATCGAGATAAACGCCTTTCTCGATTTTCCAAAGTTTATTTAGGGGTAGCCATGCCAGGAAAAGTTACTGTCGTTGGAGCCGGTTTCTATGGTTCAACAACTGCAATGCGTTTAGCGGAGTACAACATCTTCGACACTGTCGTTTTAACGGATATTCTCGAAGGTAAGCCAGAAGGCCTTGCGCTAGATATGAATCAATCTAGGTCAATCGAAGGTTTTCAAACCAAAGTTATTGGCGCAACTACCACTGCAGATGGTGGCGGATATGAAGCGACTGCAAACTCAGATGTTGTAGTGATAACTGCAGGCTTACCGCGCAAGCCAGGTATGAGCCGAATGGATTTGATCGGCGTAAATGCTGGCATCGTTCGTGGCGTTGCGGAAAACATCGCAAAGCACTCTCCAAATGCGGTAATCATCGTGGTCTCTAATCCACTTGATGAGATGACTGCTTTAGCGCAGATCGCAACCAAATTTCCACATAACAAAGTGATGGGACAGGCAGGAATGTTGGATACTGCACGCTTTACCAACTTTGTTGCTGAGAAATTAAATGTGCCAGTTGCAAAAGTTGAAACTTTAACTCTTGGCTCGCATGGCGAGACCATGGTTCCAGTTCCTTCTAGATGCAAGGTAGATGGCAAACCGCTATCAGAATTGCTCTCAGCAGAAGAGATCGAAGAGCTAGTTGTCAGAACTAGAAATGGTGGAGCAGAGGTGGTCGCGCTACTTAAGACCGGTTCGGCATATTACGCACCATCTGCCGCTGCAGCGCGTATGGCGAAAGCCGTAATCGAAGATTCAGGAGCAGTGATGCCAGTTTGTGCATGGGTAGATGGAGAGTATGGGATCTCTGGTGTTTACCTTGGAGTAGAGGCTGAACTTGGCCGTAGCGGAGTTCGGAAAGTGGTTGAAACTAAATTAACGGATTCAGAATTAGCATCATTGAAAGAAGCAGCAGAAGCTGTTCGTGCAAAGCAAGCAGATGTAAAGGATATGTAAACAATGTCAAAGATCAAAGTAGAAGGCACCGTTGTAGAGCTTGATGGCGATGAGATGACGCGCATCATCTGGCAGTTCATCAAAGATTCTTTGATTCTGCCTTATTTAGACGTAAATCTTGAGTATTACGATCTAGGTATCGAACATCGCGACGCAACTAACGATCAAGTCACAATCGACTCTGCAAATGCCATCAAGAAACATGGCGTAGGTGTTAAGTGCGCAACCATCACACCAGATGAGGCGCGTGTTAAAGAGTTTAACTTGAAGCAGATGTGGAAGTCTCCGAACGGAACTATCCGTAACATCTTAGGTGGCGTGATTTTCCGCGAACCGATCATCATTTCAAATGTCCCGAGGTTGGTTCCACACTGGACTAAGCCAATTGTTATCGGCCGTCATGCATTCGGAGATCAATATCGTGCAACTGATTTCAAAGTTCCGGGTGCTGGAAAGCTGACTGTAACTTTCACTCCTGCCGATGGTTCGAAGCCAATGGAATTTAACGTCTTTGACTTCCCAAGCAGTGGCGTCGCAATGACTATGTACAACTTAGATGATTCGATTCGTGACTTCGCTCGTGCATCGATGAATTACGGTCTGGCACGCAAATATCCAGTTTATCTTTCAACCAAGAACACCATCTTGAAGGCTTACGATGGACGATTCAAAGATATCTTTGCAGAGATCTTTGAATCTGAATTTAAAGATAAGTTCCAAGCTGCCGGCATTGAATACGATCATCGCTTGATCGATGACATGGTCGCAACTTCACTTCGTTGGGAAGGTGGCTATGTGTGGGCTTGCAAGAATTACGATGGCGATGTCCAATCTGACACCGTTGCGCAAGGCTATGGCTCACTTGGTCTGATGACTTCAGTTTTGATGACTCCAGATGGACGCACTGTCGAATCAGAGGCAGCTCATGGCACCGTAACTCGCCATTATCGCGATCACCAAGCTGGAAAAGCGACCTCTACTAATCCAATCGCATCGATCTTTGCTTGGACTCGTGGATTAGCGCACCGCGCAAAATTGGATAACAATCCAAAACTTGCAGAGTTTGCGGCGACGCTAGAGCAGGTCTGTATTGAGACTGTGGAATCAGGAAAGATGACCAAAGATCTCGCGCTGCTAATTAGCGCAGACTCACCATGGCTTACAACTCAAGAGTTCCTTGATGCGATCAATGAGAACTTAAAGAAGAAGATGGCTTAATAATTTAATAATAAAAACCCCGCCATTATTGGCGGGGTTTTTTAGTTCCTAGCTAGTTTAAGTTTATTTAATTTAGTCGGAGTCCAGTCTGCGCATGGAATAAATGAATCGCAGCTGGATTTGCTTTGACCTTAACTTGAGTTCCGGCCTTCGGAGGATTCTTTGGATCCCAACGGACAATCACAGTCGCACCTTCATCGGATGCATTTGCAAATTTCACATGGCTATCTGCAGGCTTTCCGTACACGAATGCATCAGAACCTAGTTCTTCTACAACCTCAACATTAACTTCAAAGCCCTCAGATGCTGGCTCCCAACCCTCTGGACGAACGCCAACAATTACAGAATCACCTGCAGATGCCGGTACTGGAATTTCCAAGTGACCAACATGTGCTTTACCGTCAGATACCGGAACAAGTAATAAGTTCATGGCCGGAGAGCCGATAAATCCAGCCACGAATGCATTGCCTGGCTTATCGTAAAGATTGCGCGGGCTATCTACTTGTTGTAGCAAACCATCTTTCAAAACTGCAACGCGATCACCCATCGTCATAGCTTCGATCTGATCATGTGTTACATAGACAGTGGTAATTCCGAGGCGGCGTTGTAACGCTGCGATTTGGGTACGAGTTGATACACGTAACTTGGCATCGAGGTTAGATAGCGGCTCGTCCATCAAGAAGACCTGTGGTTCGCGAACAATCGCACGGCCCATCGCGACGCGCTGACGTTGACCACCTGATAAAGCTTTTGGCTTACGCTCTAAATATGGTTCTAGATCAAGTAATTTGGCTGCATCTAATACTCGCTTGTCACGTTCTTCTTTAGAAACCCCTGCAATCTTTAACGCAAAGCCCATATTCTCTGCAACAGTCATGTGTGGATATAAAGCATATGATTGAAAGACCATCGCAATATCGCGATCTTTCGGTGCCACGTTTGTTACATCGCGATCACCAATCAAAATACGTCCCGTGTCGATCTCTTCAAGTCCTGCCAACATACGAAGTGATGTTGATTTACCGCAACCTGATGGGCCAACTAAAACTAGAAACTCACCATCGTTAATAGTTAGGTCTAATTTATCGACAGCCGGAATTGGGTTTCCGGGATAGATACGTGATGCCTGTTCGAATGTTACTGATGCCATTAGTACTCCTTCCGGGCAGGTACGTGCCCGACGATCCGTTGGAAGTGTCTTGCTGGGGGCGAGATTACGCGTGAATGCGCGGGGAAGGAAGTCTTTCCGATAACCTTTCTCATCTAATGGACCTGATTCAAGCCATAGCTCTAGTTCTGGCGCTGATACTTATGGGCTCCTTCTTCGTCGCTGCAGAGATTGCATTGATCTCACTTCGTGAAAGCCAAGTAAAACAGTTAGCTGAGAGTGGCAAACGTGGCGCTCGTCTTTCACGACTTACCTCAAACCCAAATCGCTTTTTAGCTGCGGTGCAAGTTGGCGTGACTGTGACTGGATTTCTCTCTGCCGCACTTGGCGCAGAGCAGATCGGAGTCTTTGTCCGTCCGCTTCTTGAGGATCTTGGACTCTCTAGCGGCGTCTCGAAAACCATCTCAATTATCGCGGTGACACTTGTGATCGCTTATTTCTCACTAGTACTTGGTGAGTTAGTCCCAAAGCGTTTAGCGCTCTTTAGAAGCGAGAAGATCGCACTTAACTCTGCATTCTTCATTGAAGGAATGGCTCGCTTCTTCCGACCTGTGATCTGGCTACTCTCAAGATCAACAGATTTAGTGTTGAGAGCGTTGGGTATCGATCCTAAGGAACAGCGAAGCCAGATCTCCGAAGAGGAGTTGATGGATCTTGTATCCGGACATAAAGCGCTAACCGATGAAGAACGCGAAATTGTCGAGGAAGTTTTCAACACCTCAGAGAAGTTGGTCAACGAGGTTATGGTTCCGCGCACGGAAGTCGATTTCATGGATGGATCCCTAACAGTTAGCAAGGCGATTTCGCTCGCAGTCGATATGGCGCACTCCAGATATCCAGTAGTTCAAGGATCTAGCGATGAAGTCATTGGCTTTATACATGTACGCGATTTGTTGGATTCCAAGAGCGCAAACCCCAATGCCAAGTTACAAGATTTGGTAAGACCAATCATGTACCTGCCGGGCACAAAAGGAGTTCTGCCTTCACTTACAGAGATGCGAAATCAACGTCAACATTTAGCGATTGTTTTGGATGAGTATGGCGGCACTGATGGCATCGTGACTTTGGAAGATCTGGTCGAATGTTTGATTGGTGATATTCATGATGAGTACGACCAAGCAGAGGTAGATATAAACCCTGAATCTCGCACTGGTGATATCGAGGTAGATGGGCTGACATCGCTTGAGGATCTTGAATCCGAAACCGGAATCGCCCTACCAGAAGGTCCGTATCAAACAGTTAGCGGTTACGTGATGCACTTTTTAGGACGTATGCCAAAGGTGCATGATGTTGTAAATATCAACGGAATTAGAATGGTTGTGATCTCGCTTGAAGGTCACCGAGTTGGCCAGATTCTAATTTCGCGCGTGGGATGATAGACAAGTGAAGCGCGTTCTCTCCGGTATTCAACCCACCTCTGAGTCTTTCCACCTCGGTAATTACCTAGGTGCGGTTAAGCAATGGGTTGAACTTCAAGATGGCCACGAGACCTATTACGCAATTGTTGATTTACATGCGCTAACCGGAGATGTGGACCCGAAGTTATTAAGGGCTCGCACTTTGGCATCTGCCGCACAGTTAATTGCAGTAGGTATAGATACCAATACCTCTGCTCTCTTTGTGCAATCACATTTACCCGAACATAATCAATTGGGATGGTTAATGGAGTGCGTCGCCTCTTTTGGAGAGGCAAGTCGCATGACCCAATTCAAAGACAAATCTGCAAAGGGAGGCGCAGATAGCGCTCGCGTTGGTCTCTTTACCTATCCGATGTTGCAGGCTGCAGATATCTTGCTTTATCAAGCAAATTTAGTTCCGGTCGGCGAAGATCAAAGACAACACATTGAGATCACTCGAGACTTAGCAAATCGATTTAACACTCGATATGGACAAGTCTTCACTTTGCCAGATGCATATATCCTAAAAGAGGGTGCGAAGATTTACGATCTGCAAGAGCCCACCAGCAAGATGTCTAAATCTGCAGCCAGCTTAAGCGGTGTAATCGAATTAATGGATGCGCCGGAGATAAATGTTAAGAAGATCAAGAGCGCAGTTACCGACACAGGTCGCGAGATCATCTTTGATGAAGTTAATAAACCAGGTATTAGCAATTTAATGACTATTTATTCTGCAGTCACCGGCAACAATATTGATGAGATTCAAAGCGAGTTTGCCGGAAAAGGCTATGGAGATTTCAAAGGTGCGGTAGCAGACGCGACTGTCGAATACTTGCGTCCGATGCGAGAGCGCGCTCAAGAGTTATTGAAAGATGAGAGTGAATTGATAAGTATTTTGAACAAAGGTGCGGATAAGGCGCGGGTGCTTGCGAGCAAAACGCTAAAAGATGCCTATAACGCGCTTGGAATCCTCGGTTAAGTTTCAACCCTTAGTTTAGAGTTTCTCAAAAAGTAATCTAATTGTGGCCAAGTCTCATGGTCGCACATTAGAAATTTCTTCGTCACCCTACTAGGCTCGCGGTCAACAGCTATCTTCCTCTAGATAGCTAACCCATGGGAGGAAAATTGAAGAAGTTCACACGCATTGTCGCAGTTGCTGCAGCAGCAACGATGGCAACCGTCGGCTTTATCACCGCTCCATCACAGGCAGCGACCAAGGTAAAAGTTGGTCTTGCATATGACATCGGAGGTCGTGGAGATAAGTCATTTAATGACTCTGCAGCGGCAGGTCTAGATCGTGCAAAGAAGAAGTGGAAGTTAGATTCACGCGAAGTAACTGTTACACAAGGAACAGATTCAGAGCGCACTGACAAGCTTCGTCTTCTTGCAAAGGCTGGATACAACCCAATCATCGCAGTTGGATTCTTGTATGCAGGCCCAATCACAACTGTTGCGGAAGAGTTCCCAAACACTCAGTTTGGAATTATCGATGATGCATCAGTTCCAGCGCTAAACGTAACTTCAATGATCTTTGCTGAAGAGCAAGGTTCATACCTTGCAGGTGTAGCTGCAGCTTTGGCTTCTAAGTCAGGCAAGATCGGTTACATCGGTGGCGTACGTATTCCACTACTTCAGAAGTTTGAAGCAGGATTCGTAGCTGGCGTTAAGGCAACTAAGAAGAGCGCAACTGTTGACGTTAAGTACGTTTCAGAGCCACCAGATTTCGGTGGATTTAATGATCCTGCAAAGGCAAAAGTTATTGCTAAGGGCATGATCGATCAGGGTGTAGATGTTATTTACTCAGCAGCTGGTGGTTCAGGTGCAGGTAACTTCCAAGCAGCAACTGATGCTGCAAAGGCTGGCAAGAAGGTTTGGACAATCGGCGTCGACTCCGATCAGTACCTAACTGCATCTGCAGCTGAGAAGAAGAACATGCTTACCTCAATGTTGAAGCGCGTAGATCAGGCTGTTTACGATGTTATTGCTAACGCAGTAGCAGGACGTACAGTTAATGACATCTTGGATCCAAAAGCTGGTATCTATGGTCGTCGTTATGATCTAGCAGCAGGTGGCGTTGGAGTTTCATACTCTGGCGGTTACATCAACAAGTACAAGGCACAGATTGATGCAGCAGCTGCAGCAATCCGTAGCGGCAAGATCAAGGTTCCAACAACTCCGGGCAAGTAATTAGTAAGTAATTAACTTCAACTGAAGTTGTGACCGATTTGGCCCGATTAGGACTTCCTAATCGGGCCAAATTCTTTAAGATTGACTTTAGATTTTAGCTATTAGATTTAGACGCATGAGGGTTCAAATCTCGATATAAAGGAGAACTTAATTGTCAGTATCGGTGGAGCTAAGACATATCTCCAAGAGATTTCCCGGAGTAGTTGCCAATAAAGATGTCTCTCTGAAAGTGCAGAGTGGATCGGTGCATGCCTTGGTTGGCGAAAATGGCGCAGGCAAATCAACCGTCATGAAAATTCTTTACGGCATGCAGCGACCAGATGGTGGCGAAATCTTCGTAAACGGAACGCAGAAATCCTTTAAAACTCCACAAGAGGCAATTGAGGTCGGCATCGGTATGGTGCATCAGCACTTTATGTTGGCCGATAATTTCACAGTACTCGAGAACATTATTTTGGGTGATGAGCCAAAACGAGCTGCGCAGATTGATTTTGATGCAGCGCGCAAGAAGATTATTGAGATGTCCGATACTTACGGCTTAGATGTAAATCCAGATGATTTGGTCGAAAACCTGGGTGTAGGTCAGAGACAACGTGTTGAGATTTTAAAGGTGCTCTACCGTGGCGCAAATATTTTAATTTTCGACGAACCAACTGCGGTTTTGGTGCCACAAGAGGTCGATGATCTATTTGGTGCGCTGCATGGACTTCGCGAAAAAGGCATGTCAATCATCTTTATCTCACATAAATTAGATGAGGTACTTCGCGTAGCCGATGAGGTAACTGTGATTCGCGCCGGATCCACAGTTGCGCAAGTTATGGCTAAAGATGTCAATCCAAGGCAATTGGCAGAGTTGATGGTTGGCTCTGAACTTCCAAAACCGGAGGTAAAAGGCAATACCAAGCGCGATCAAGTGGTGCTAGAACTTAAATCAGTAACCGTTCCCTCTAAAGGTGCTAGAAATTTACTTACCGATATCTCTTTCAAATTACATGCCGGAGAAGTTATTGGCATTGCTGGCGTTGAAGGTAACGGGCAATCCGAACTTACTGAAGCGATTTTGGGACTTATCAATTACACCGGAAATATCAATTACGACGGGCAACCTATAGATGAAACAAGCGTGGCACATCGCAGGGATCTCGGAATTAGTTTTATCCCAGAAGATCGTCAACGCCAAGCGTTAATGCTTAGTTCTCCTCTTTGGGAAAATCGAATTTTGGGATATCAAAGAAAGAAACCAATCTTCAATGGTTTTGTTCTAGACAAGAAAGCCACCATCGAAGATACCAAATTGATTATGCGCGAATATGACGTCAGAGCGCCTGGGCCCAATACTCTTGCGACTGCGCTATCTGGCGGTAATCAACAGAAATTTATCGTTGGACGCGAGATGATTCACGCCCCTAAATTGTTGGTGGCATCTCATCCAACTCGTGGTGTGGATGTTGGCGCACAGGGAGCAATTTGGGAAGAGCTACGCAAAGCGCGCGAAAAGGGCATGGCCATTGTTCTGATCTCGGCAGATCTAGAAGAGTTAATCGGAATGTCTGATCGTTTATTAGTGATGTTGCGCGGAGAGATAACTGCAGAACTTGATCCTGCAAACACCACACCTGAAAAATTGGGCGCTGCGATGACGGGAGCAAAATAATGAAGATCACTCCAAAGAAAATCGTCTTCGCCTTAGCCGCTCCAGTCTCTGCGGCAATTATTTCGATTCTCGTATCTAGTTTGGCTTTGATGGCAACCAAGAAATCTCCATCCGAGGCCTTTAAAACCATGTGGGAATTTGGCGCCACTACCAGTTCCGTTATTGAGACGCTCAATACCGCAACCTCTTACTACATTGCAGCAATCGCAATCGCAATTACTTTTAGAGCTGGTCTTTTCAATATTGGCGTCGAAGGCCAGCTGCGTTTAGCTGCGCTCTTCTCTTGCTATATAGGTGCGATGTTCACATTGCCACCTGTGCTTCACATTTTTGCAATCTTCTTAATTGCAATGACGGTAGGTGGTCTCTGGGCCGCCATCGCGGGCGTTTTGAAAGTTAAACGTGGCGTCAACGAAGTGATCTCCACGATCATGTTAAACAGCATTGCTGGTGGATTGAGTGCTTATTTGCTCTCCAGGCATTTCACGGTAAAGATCGAAGGTTCAAATAATTTAAGCACTAAAGAGCTTCCACCATCTGGCCAAATGCCAAACCTCTCTTTCTTAACTAATCAATTGGATCAGAGCGCGACCCAAGGTCGTGGGATCTACGGAATGTTGCTAGTCGCAATCTTCTTAGGTGTTGCTTTCTGGTGGGTGGTTAATCGCACCAGATTCGGCTTTGAATTACGAGCATCAGGCATCAATCCGATTGCAGCACGTGTAAGTGGCGTCAATTCCAAGCGCATGATTGTCATCGCGATGGTCTCATCTGGCGCAATCGCAGGACTCTCTGGCTTACCAACAGTGTTAGCGGAGACGCATTCATACAATCTAGGTTTCCGTGCCGGCTTAGGTTTCTCGGCAATTGCAGTTGCCTTGCTTGGTCGAAATAGCGCGGTAGGAATGGCATTTTCAAGCCTGCTCTTCTCATTCCTCGAAGTTTCATCTCGTTCACTTGATTTAATTGATATTGCGCCAGAGACCTACTTCATCATGCAAGGTGCGATTCTATTAAGTTCGGTAATTGCTTTCGAAGTAGTTGGTAGGTACAAAGTCAAAGTAGTCTCAAATGATTTAGCAAAGGCGGTGGCAAATGCTTAAGTTAAGTTCTTTGGCTAAGCCTGCGCGACTTGCGCTTTACGCAGTTGCCATTGTCTTCTCGCTATCTACAATCAAATTAATTACTGGCGCTTCCGATTTAACAAGTGTTGGTACCGCATCTGCAGCGCTTTTGCTCTCAGTTCCAATTGCAATGGCTGCACTTGGCGGACTCTTCTCAGAGCGTTCCGGCGTAGTAAATATCGGCCTTGAAGGCATGATGATTATGGGCGCATGGGGCGGTGGCTTCATCGGTGCAAAACATGGAGCTTGGGCTGGATTAATTGCAGGTGTGGTCATGGGCGCACTTGGCGCGCTTCTCCATGCGATTGCAACTGTGGGTTTTGGCGTCGATCATGTGGTCTCTGGCGTTGCGATCAACATCATCGCAGCAGGTCTAGCGAGATACCTCTCAACAATTCTTTATAAGAATGGAACTTGGGTTGGACCATCACAATCTCCAGATATCGAACCAATTGGTCTAAATGGCCTGCCAATACTTTCTGGGGGCACCTACTTTGGTTGGAAGAGCCCAGATCTATTTGGTTCGATCGCTAATCAAAATTGGTTCTTTATCTCTGATCTATTCGCAATCTTGCGTGGCTTTACGGGTGATGTCTCGTATGTGACTGTGATTGCAATTTCGCTCGTGCCTTTAAGTTATTGGTTCTTATGGCATACCGCTTTTGGATTACGTTTGCGTAGCGCAGGAGAAGCGCCAACTGCCGCAGAATCATTGGGTGTAAATGTTTACCTAATGAAGTACTCAGGCGTTGTGATCTCAGGTGGCTTTGCAGGTTTTGGTGGCGCATTCCTTGCGATTGTTGCATCCAATCACTATCAAGAGAATCAGACAGGTGGCCGTGGATATATTGGCTTAGCTGCATTGATCTTTGGAAATTGGCGTCCAGGTGGATTGATGACTGGCGCAGGGCTCTTTGGATTTGCAGATGCGCTACAACTTCGTGATGCCACTGCAATTCACGCACTTTTGATGTTGCTTGCACTTGCGATGTTGGTCTTTACCGGAATTAATTTCAAGAAGCGTAAATATGTCTCGGCATTGATCAGTCTAGCCACCGCCATATTTGCAATCTGGATGTACATAACCTTTACTGAGCTTCCAGGGCAATTTGTAACAATGACTCCATATCTTGTGACCTTGCTAGTGCTAGGTCTTGGTACGCAAAGATTACGAATGCCGGCAGCAGATGGTTTGCCGTATCGAAGAGGCGGAATTAAGTGATTGATTGGAATGAGATTCATCAGCGCGCAATCGCGGCGATGAAGAAGGCCTACGCGCCTTACTCCAATTTTCCAGTAGGCGTTGCAGCGCTAGTTGATGATGGTCGAATCGTTGAAGGATGCAATGTCGAAAATGCATCGTACGGAGTCGGGCTTTGTGCAGAGTGCGGCTTAGTTTCAAATCTCGCAACTTCAGGCGGCGGAAAATTAATGGCAATTGTCTGCGTAGATGGAGATGGAAAGTATCTAGCTCCGTGCGGACGTTGCAGACAGTTACTTTACGAACATGGCGGACCAGATGCGCTCTTGATGACTCCATCTGGACCTCAGAAGATGTCTGAAATGCTCCCATGGGCATTTGGGCCTGACGATTTAAAATGAAGGTGAATTAATTGACAGAGCAGTTCACCGCACCTGAAATCATCGCGCAAAAAAGAGATCGCAAAGTCTTAACTGACCAACAGATTGATTGGGTGGTAGATGCCTACACCCGTGGCGTAGTTGCGGACGAACAGATGTCAGCACTTGCCATGGCCATCCTTCTAAATGGAATGGAGCGCCACGAAATCAGCAGATGGACTGATGCGATGATTCGAAGTGGCGAACGGATGAATTGGTCGATGCTAGATCGCCCAACTGTCGACAAGCATTCAACTGGTGGCGTCGGTGACAAAATCACTCTGCCACTTGTGCCATTAGTAGCATCATGCGGCGCAGCAGTTCCGCAATTATCAGGTAGGGGACTTGGCCACACTGGCGGAACATTAGATAAATTGGAATCGATTCCTGGTTGGAAAGCTTCACTTTCTAACGATGAGATGTTGAAAGTAATCCAAGAGACCGGCGGTGTAATTTGCGCAGCTGGTGCAGGATTAGCTCCTGCCGATAAAAAACTTTATGCACTTCGAGATGTAACTGCCACCGTTGAAGCAATTCCTTTAATTGCATCATCGATCATGAGCAAGAAGATCGCAGAAGGCACAGGCTCTTTAGTACTTGATGTAAAGACCGGCAGTGGCGCATTCATGAGCGATCCTGCGAAAGCACGTGAACTTGCAACCGTAATGGTTGAAATCGGAAAGAGTGCGGGCGTAAATGTGCGGGCGTTAATTACCGCTATGGATGTACCACTTGGACTTACCGCGGGAAATGCACTTGAAGTTCGAGAATCTGTTGAGGTCTTGGCAGGTGGTGGCCCATCAGATGTCATCGAACTTACCGTCTTGCTTGCTCGTGAAATGCTCGAGCTAGCAGGTATATCTGGAATCGATCCTGCAGATAACTTGAAAAATGGTAAAGCTATGGATCATTGGCGCAGAATGATTAAGGCACAAAATGGTGATCCTGATGGCAAATTACCAACCGCTAAAGAGCACCTAACAATAAGTAGCGAAGCAAGTGGAGTAATCACTCGAATGGATGCCCTTAAAGTTGGTGTGGCTGCCTGGCGTCTAGGTGCAGGGCGCTCTAAACAAGGAGAGCAACTGCAACTTGGGGCAGGAATCGAAATACATGCAAAACCAGGGGATAAAGTATCTGCAGGGGCACCGCTTTTTACATTGCATACAGATAAGCCCGAACTATTCGAAAGAGCCAAGGAATCCTTAATTGGCGCAGTGGAATTTGATTCTAATTACCAACGATTACCTTTGGTTTTGGAGCGGATCGGTTGAAAGAGTTACCAAAGGTATTGCTGCACGATCATCTAGATGGCGGGCTCCGACCTGAAACCATCATTCAGATAGCAGATGAGATTGGATATCAAGCGCTTCCAACCAAATTAAGTTCAGAGTTAGCTGATTGGTTTCAAGCTGCTTGCGACTCTGGCTCTTTAGAGCGTTATTTAGAGACTTTTAGCCACACTATTGCAGTCATGCAACGCGAGAAGGACATTGTCAGAATCGCTAAAGAGACAGTGATTGATCTAGCCGAAGATGGTGTGGTCTATGCAGAGGTACGAGTTGCTCCTGAACATTTCACTAAAAAGGGTTTGCGCCTCGAACAGATTACCGAAGCGATGTTAGAAGGTTATCGTTTAGGCGAGGTAGAGACCGGTCTAAAGGTATGCACCATATTGTGCAGCATGCGTAACTGGGATAAATCTCAAGAGGTAGCAGAGCTGGTAGTTAGATATCGCGATCAAGGCGTTGTGGGATTTGATATCGCAGGTCCAGAGCTGGGATATCCACCAACTTTGCAACAAGAAGTCTTTGATTATTTGCGATCACATGAAGTTCCATACACAATTCATGCAGGCGAAGCAGCTGGCCCCGAATACATTGATTTAGCTATCAATGCTTGTCACGCAAAGAGAATTGGTCACGGAGTTCGAATAGCTGAAGATCTGCCAAATGGAAAGGTAGCTGCTCAAGTTTTAGAAGAACAGATTCATTTAGAAATCTGTCCAACTTCCAATTTGCAGACTGGAGTCGCCGATACTTATACCAGCCACCCAGTAGGTCAGCTCTATGACTTGGGTTTCAATATCGGAATCAATACCGATAATCGACTAATGAGCCGAACTAGTATGAGTAGAGAGTTTCAAGAATGTGCCAATGCATTTGGATGGGGAATTTCAGAGTTCAAAGAGGTAACTTTATGTGCCATGAATGCCGCTTTCATCGAGGATAAAGGCCCATATCTGAAAGAGATCGGAGCAAAATATGATCAACTTCAATGATTCAGAATTTATCAAGAACCCTTATCCAGATTTAGCAAAGTTACGTCAGGTGGGTAAGCCAATTTGGCATGAAGAGACCAGCATGTTCCTAGCAGCGCGTTACGAAGATGCCAATGCCACATTACGAAATAAGTCGCTTGGGCGCATTTTCAAAGCCAAGGAGCCGGAGTCTGAATGGCAGACATTCAATTGGCTTCATGCTGATTCCATCCTAGATTCCGAGCCTCCTAAGCACACCAGACTTCGAGCGTTAGTTTCCAAAGCATTTAATAAAAATGTGATTGAAAGCCAAAGAGCTATCATTGAAAAAATAGTGGATCAGTTGATTTCTGAGATAAATTCGAAATTAGATTCTGGTGATGGCAGATTTGATCTAATCGCAGATTTCGCAGAACCGCTACCAGTTAAGGTAATAGTTGCGCTCCTAGGCTTCCCCGAAGAAGAGGAGTACCTGCTTCGACCTTGGTCTCAAGCGATAGTGAAGATGTATGAAGTCAATCCAAGCGAGGAAGCTAAAGCAAGCGCTAAGCAAGCTGCAAATGAATTTGCTGATTATGTTCGCGATTTAGCCGAGCAGAGAAAAGCACATCCAACCAATGATCTAATTTCAGATTTAGTAAGAGTTGAAGAAGAGGGAGCAAAGCTAAACATCCAAGAATTGATTGCAACATGTGTGCTTTTACTAAATGCTGGCCACGAAGCAAGTGTCAATGGATTTGGTAATGGAATGGTTGCGCTTTTAGAACGTGACGATCAATTCGAATTACTAAAAAGTAGCCCTGATCAACTTGCAGCAACCGCAGTGGAAGAGTTCTTACGTTTTGATGCGCCCCTGCACTTATTCGAACGTACCGCAACCTCTGATACAGAGATAGGAGGAGTCGCAATAAAGGAAGGCCAGAAAATTGCGGCGCTTCTAGGTTCTGCTAATCGGGACGAAACGCAGTTTGCATCCTCTGATCAGATGGATATCACTCGCGATCCAAATCCCCATATTGGTTTTGGAGCTGGAATTCACTTCTGTCTTGGTGGACCACTTGCAAGGCTTGAGATGGGAATCGCGCTACCCAGATTGATTAAGGCCTTTCCCGAAATGAAGATTGCAAGCGATCCGATTAGGCGTCCTACCTTTGTATTACGAGGTTATGAGAAGGTAGAGATCTCCGCATAATCTGCGTAGGAACTCTGTGCGCCTTTCTTAGTCACGCTAAGACTTGCTGCAATACATCCAGTTCGCATCGCTACCTCAACGCTCTCTGATTTAGCGAGGGTTGCGGCAAAGGTGCCGACAAAACAATCTCCTGCGCCAGTGGTATCAACCGCTTTAACTTCTAAAGCTGCCACCTGAATCTCTGTGTTTAAGTAGCGAGCACCCTTAGCACCTTCAGTAAGAATTACCTTTGCTGAAATTTCACCTAATTCCTCATATTCAGTTTCGTTAGGAATTATCCAATCAGTGAATTTAAGTAGCTCATCAGATAGCGGTTCAAAAGGCGCTGGATTTAGGATCGTTACCGCACCTCGAGCCTTAGCAGATTTAAAGGCCGCAATAGTTACCGATTGCTTGATTTCACATTGTCCAATCACAATTTTTAAATCAGGAATATTTGAAATCGCTTGTGTCACTAAATCCGAATTAATTTCATGATTAGCACCTGGAATAATAATAATTCGGTTTTCGCCGCTTTGGTCTACCCAAATATGGGCAACGCCAGTAGGTGTATCGCTACGATCCAAATAATCTAACTGCAGACCTCTTGTTTTAAAGTTCTCATAAATTGAGCTACCGAAAACATCGTTACCTAATTTACCGACGAAAAAAACCTCAGCACCAGCAATTGCAGCGGCGACTGCTTGATTAGCGCCTTTCCCGCCAAACCCCGTAGTGAATTCTGTGCCGACCACAGTCTGACCTGGGCTTGGTAATTTCTCAGTGTAAGCAGTCAGATCCATCATTGCACTTCCGACGACCGCCACAACTGGTTTGCTCATAATTGCAATTCTATGGCTAGACTTTCGAATTATGAAGCGCCATCCGATGATCCTCGATGTTGATACTGGCTTTGATGATGCATTTGCATTGTTATTTGCCGCCATGAACCCAGAGGTCGAACTGCTTGGTGTTACTTGTGTAGATGGCAATACCAATGTGGATCAAGTATTAAGAAACACGCTTAAAGTTCTTGATGCTGCTGGTGCAAGTGAAATTCCAGTATGCAAAGGAGCAACCAGACCGCTTTTTGAAGAGCCGCTCTACGCTGAACACATCCACGGAAAAGATGGCATGGGCGATATTGATTTTCCAGAATCTTCCAGAAAGGTAGATCCACGATCTGCCACGCAGTTAATCCGTGATTTAGTTGAGGCCAGGCCAGATGAAATTGTGTTGGTGCCAGTTGCACCGCTTACAAATATCGCTAATTTCATCACCGAATTTCCAGAGTCAGCCAAGAAATTAAAAAGTATCTGCTTGATGGGAGGCTCAGCATCGGTAGGTAATGCCACGGCCATGGCTGAATTTAATATTTGGCACGACCCTGAGGCAGCAGATATCGTATTTAAAAGCGGTATCCCAATTACTATGTACGGTTTAGATGTCTTTTATCTTCCGCTAGTTTCAGAATCTGAAGCGGTAAAGCTATCTAACTCTGTAGCGCCATCGGCAAAATTTGCCGGAGCGCTTTTATTATCTTGTATAAAGCGCTTAAAGCAGAGCGTCACACTTGGCGATTACGGGGCAGTGGCAGCAGTTATCAGACCAGCGCTAATCAGAAGTGAAGTTTTCGATGTTGGAGTAGAGGTAGCAAACGGTCTAGTTCGCGGAATGACCGTTGTCGATCGCAGACCTCGATTAGAACTTGCAATCGAACCTAGACGAATTCCAGACGGAGCTAAAGTAAATGTGGTTCTAGATTTAGATGCAGAGAAATTTAGAGAGCTCTGGTTTAAAACTGTAGATCCTGGGTGGAGTTAAATACCAACGGTATGCCAGATGGTTTTGGCTTCCATAAATGCCAAAATTCTCGCTGGATCTTTAATTTTTGCGAAAGAGGAAATTCGCTTCAAATTCTCAGCACCGGCGACTTTTAACTCTCCAGCTTTCTTAGCGCCAGTGATATCCATTCCATCAATATCCATATGTGAAGCCATCCAAGGTGCTAGTTCAGATACGCTGCCAGTTAAAATGTTGACGACTCCAGCTGGTAAATCACTAGTTGCAAGGAC
This sequence comes from uncultured Actinomycetes bacterium, assembly GCA_964647945.1. Taxonomy (GTDB): domain Bacteria; phylum Actinomycetota; class Actinomycetes; order Nanopelagicales; family Nanopelagicaceae; genus ZLKRG08. The sequence continues at coordinate 25,535 of CAZYJU010000001.1, forward strand.
CTCTGCAAAGCTCATGGCAGGGATTGCTAATCCATCTGGCGCCACAATTACTGCGGTATTGCCACTTACGATTACTGACATTAAGGAATCAATAAATTCCAAGAAGTTTGGCTTAGAAATTATGCCAACGGTGCCGAGCGCCTCAGGGGTAGTGAAGTTATAGAACGGCCCAGATACGGGATTAGTGACTCCATCGAGAGATGCCAATTTATCGCTCCAACCGGCGTACCAAACGATTAAATCAATCGCTTCAGTTACTTTGCTTTTATCTGAAACTGCCTTTAACTCGAGCTCGAATTGTTCGCGTCTACCTTCTAGCATCTCTGCAATTCGATAGAGGATTTGGCCACGTAAATATGCAGTTGAACCGTTCCACTTTGGAAATGCTGCACGTGCGGCAGTAACGCTATCTCGTAAATCTTTACGTGAGGCAAGCGCTGGATTAGCGATGAATTGCCCCTTTGAATTCTTTACTTCGTAAACCCGACCAGATTCAGATCTTGGGAATGCGCCATTTATATATAACTTATAAGTTTTTTTGACGTCGATTCGAGACATTATTTTCCACCTACCGATGCCTTGAGATAACTTGCAAGTCCGTGGCGACCACCTTCGCGACCCCAACCAGATTCTTTATATCCACCAAATGGTGAAGCTGGATCGAACTTATTGAAGGTATTTGCCCAAATGACGCCTGCACGTAACTGTGCAGCTGCCCAAAGAACTTTAGATCCCTTCTCACTCCAGATTCCTGCGGAGAGACCATAAGGAGTGTTATTTGCTTTTTCAATCGCTTCTTGTGGTGTACGAAAGGTAAGCACAGAGAGAACTGGCCCAAAGATCTCTTCACGTGCAATGCGATGAGCTTGAGTAACTCCGGTAAACAGAGTTGGCGCAAACCAGAAACCATTTTGTGGCAGATTACATTTTGGAGACCAGATCTCGCCACCTTCAGCACTACCGACGACTGCAAGTTCTTTGATCTTCTCTAACTGTGCCTTGGAATTAATCGCTCCTAGGTCGGTATTTTTATCTAACGGGTCACCTACTCGAATCTTCTCCATGCGATTCTGTAATTTCTTAATTATCTCTTCAGCAATATTCTCTTGAACCAATAAGCGAGAACCTGCACAGCAGACATGGCCTTGATTAAAGAAGATTCCGTTGATTATTCCCTCTACTGCTTGATCAATTGCGGCATCTTCGAAGACGATATTTGCACCCTTGCCACCGAGCTCTAAGGTTGCCACCTTCTTGGTATCTGCAATTGCTCTAGCGATTGATTTACCAACTTCAGTTGAACCTGTGAATGCGACCTTTGCGATACCAGGATGGTTAACGAGCGCTGCACCAGTCTCTCCAGCACCAGTCACAATATTTACCACTCCTGCAGGTAGCTCTGCCTGTTGGCAAACTTCCGCAAATAAGAGCGCAGTAAGTGGTGTGGTCTCAGCCGGCTTTAAGACCACAGTATTTCCAGCAGCCAGGGCCGGAGCTACTTTCCATGCCAACATCAATAGCGGAAAGTTCCAGGGAATTATCTGTCCAACGACTCCGTAAGCCTTAGGTGATTTTCCAAGTCCTGCATAATCTAATTTATCGGCCCAACCAGCATGATAGAAAAAGTGTGCAGCAACCAAAGGAATATCGGTATCACGAGTCTCGCGAATTGGTTTTCCGTTATCTAAAGTTTCAAGCACTGCAAACTCTCGGGCGCGCTCTTGCATAATTCTTGCGATGCGATAGAGATATTTTCCACGTTCTGCGCCAGATAATTTAGACCAGACTTTTGTGTATGCATTCTGTGCTGCCTGAACCGCTTTATCTATATCGCTTTGGTCACCTGCTGCTATTTGAGACAAAATCTCTTCGGTAGCTGGATTGATAGTCGCAAAGTGTTTCTTGCCTTTAACCATCTTTCCATTTATGAAATGTCCATATTCCTTATCGATTTTTACTATCGATTTGGATTCAGGGGCAGGTGCATATTCAAATGACATAATTAGTCGACCGTAACATAGTTAGGGCTAGCGTAGTAGCCATCGGATAGTTTCATACGTTGCATCAATAGATCATTTAAAAGCGCACTTGCCCCTATGCGGAAATATTTATTGTTTAACCACTCTGGACCAGCTACCTCATTTACCAATACCAACTGCTTGATGGCATCCTTGGTGGTACGGATTCCGCCAGCTGGTTTGACCCCAACTTGATGGCCAGTTAACGCTTTAAAATCACGAACCGCTTCGAGCATCACCATCACAACAGGTGGAGTAGCAGCAGGGGTTACTTTGCCAGTGGAAGTTTTGATGAAATCGCCACCAGCCAACATCGCCAAATATGAAGCTTTGCGGACATTGTCATAGGTGACTAACTCTCCAGTTTCAAAGATAACTTTTAGATGGGCTTTTTCGCTACAGATCGCTTTTATCTGGACGATCTCATCAAAGACCTCACCTAAGCGACCAGATAGAAAAGCGCCACGATCAATCACCATATCAATTTCGGTAGCACCATCATCAATTGCATCTTGAGTATCGCGTAATTTAACTGCCATCGAAGCTCGACCAGATGGAAATGCAGTTGAAACTGCAGCAACCGGTAGCGCCTCTCCACCAATCAAATCAAGATGGTTTCTAGCAACTTTCACCATGTCGTTGTAAACACATACTGCACCAACACTTGGAACCGATGCATCGCTTGGATCTGGCCGCACCGCTTTTGTGCAAAGAGCCTTTACCTTTCCAGGGGTATCTGCGCCTTCTAAAGTTGTTAGATCAACCATGGAGATTGCAGTTTCGATCGCCCATTTCTTGCTGGTGGTCTTAATGCTTCGAGTGCCAAGGGTGGCAGCTCGCGCCTCAGCTCCAACTTGATCAACTGGAGAGAGATTCTTTAAAAATGACTTTAATGAATTTTCGCTGCCATCAACTAATCCAAAGAAGGTGTTATTCATGATCTATTGCAACAACTCTTTTAAAGGTCCACGTAACTTATTCAAAATGTCGTTAGCTTTCGCTTCGTCTTCGCTGATTACTTCGATATAGCACTTTAACTTTGGTTCGGTTCCTGAAGGTCTTACGATCACTCGGATATCTCCAAGCCAAATCCTAAGGCCATCAGTCGGTGGTAGCGCGCCTGACGGTTTTGCTAAATCATCGATCTGGGTGACTTTAAATCCGGCTATTTCTGATGGGGGACTGGTGCGAAACTTCTCTAAAACTGCTCCCACTAATTTGATGTTCTCTACGCGTATTGAAATCTGTTCGGTTGCATGAAACCCAATCATCTTCCAAATTTCTTGTAAGCGATCATGGATTGTTTGGCCATTGGCTGCCAATTCACTTGCTAGTTGCGCTAGCGCCATTGCCGCGCTGATGCCATCTTTATCTGAAACGGTCTTAGAATCTACGCAGTAACCAATCGCCTCTTCATAAGCAAAGGCCATATTTGGTATCTGTGCCAGGTACTTAAAGCCCGTTAGGGTCTCTTGAAACGAACGTCCGTAATGTTTAGCAATCTTGCTAAGCCCCGAAGATGAAACGATTGAGTTTCCGTAATTGCCATCATTTGTACGCGCAATCCAATCGCCAAGGAGGATTCCTAGCTCATCACCTCGAAGCATTCGCCAACCACTCTTTGGATCATTTATTGCTGCGGCGCATCTATCAGCATCTGGATCGTTGGCAATTACCAAATCTGCATTAACAGCTTTGGCCTTTGCCAAACTCAAATCGATCGCACCTGGTTCCTCTGGGTTTGGAAAGGCCACTGTTGGAAAGTCGGGATCTGGTTGGCACTGCTCATCAACGAGAATCAAAGGTTGGAATCCAGCACGTTTGAAAACAGATTGAGCAGTCTCAGTGCCGACTCCGTGCATTGCAGTGTAGACAATCTTTAAGGTTCCGGGGCTTTTGCCGATTTTCGCGGTGCGCTCGACATAACTTTCAAAGACTTCGTCATCTAGTTGTCGCCAAACATTGCTGCGTGGTTGTGCTTTTAACGAAGTAATCTTGTCGATCTCTGCCGAAATTAATTTGTCAGTAGGGGTAATGATTTGGGAACCTTGATATTTAATTCCATCTACATCTGCATTTAGATAGACCTTGTAGCCGTTATCCATCGGAGGGTTGTGGCTGGCAGTTACCATGATGCCGACATGCGCACCCAATTTCTTTACCGCATATGCCAAGACTGGGGTAGGCAAGGGCCTAGGCAGAACGCTTACCTGAATTCCAGCACCACTTAAGATCTCTGCGCTCTCTTTGGTGAAATCCTCTGAACCATATCTAGCATCTCTGCCTATAACTACAGAAGTTAAGTTTCGCGCTTTCATGTATGCAGCGATTGCGGCAGCGGTTCTACCAACTACAGCACGATTCATTCCCGAAGGGCCTGGGGCAATCGGCCCACGTAAGCCCGCTGTTCCAAAAGTTAAAAAGCCGTTAAATAACTTATCGAGTTCTGCAGTTTCATTTTGATCGAGTAATTGTTGAAGCTTTGCAGCAGTCTTGGGATCAGGATCATCTGCAATCCAATTTTCTACCTCGGCTCGATTCACAAACCTACTTTATTACTAATCTAAAATTTCGCACAGCGCGGTACCGCTTGCGACAGTCTCACCGATTTCAACAACGATTCCAGAGATTTTTCCAGATTTATGTGCAGTTAAAGGCTGTTCCATCTTCATAGCTTCAAGCACAAAGAGCAGTTGACCTTTCTCAACTGTTTCACCATCTTTAACTGAGATCTTGACTACTGTGCCCTGCATTGGAGCTAACAAGCCATCACCTGCAGCGCCACCTGATGCGCCTTTACGAGCGCGATGTCTTTTATGAACTGGCTCTGGGGCGTGCACCAAAACTTCAAATCTATGGCCATTGATCTCTGTGATTAGGTGCTCTGGTGCTGCATGGCTTTGCACAACAGGGGCACTGGCACGATATTCGGAGATCTCATTTACAAATTCATTTTCGATATAACTTGTGTAAACCTTAAAGTTCTTAGTGAAATTCTGATCTTCCAAAATCGCTCGGTGAAAAGGAAGCACAGTCGCTAGACCTTCGATTTTAAATTCATCTAATGCGCGTCGAGACCTTTCAATCGCCTCTTCGCGAGTTGCGCCAGTAACGATTAGTTTTGCAAGAAGCGAATCAAAATTTCCACCAATCGAGTCATCTTTTCTAAAACCAGCATCTATACGCACTCCAGGGCCTGTTGGTAGCTGCCACTCCGTGATCTGACCTGGGGCTGGTAGGAAATTACGTCCTGGATCTTCGCCATTGATTCGAAACTCAATGGAATGACCTTTAATTATCGGATCACTAAAGCCAAGTGCTTCACCCTCTGCAATTCGAAATTGTTGTCTAACAAGATCAATACCAGTGACCTCTTCAGAAACTGGGTGTTCTACCTGCAAACGGGTATTCACCTCAAGGAAGGAGATGGTGCCATCTGACCCCACTAAGAATTCACAAGTGCCGGCTCCGATGTAGCCAGCTTCTTTCATAATCGCTTTACTTGAGAGATAAAGTTGCTCATTCTGTTCAGCGCTTAAAAATGGTGCAGGGGCTTCCTCAACTAATTTTTGATGTCGACGTTGCAGAGAGCAATCTCTGGTTGAAACCACAACCGCATTGCCATGTTTATCAACTAAAACCTGGGTCTCAACGTGTCTTGGTTTATCTAGATAGCGCTCGACAAAACATTCTCCACGACCAAAACCTGCAATCGCTTCACGCACTGCCGAGGCATATAACTCAGGGATCTCAACTAAGGTGCGAGCAACTTTTAATCCACGACCCCCGCCACCATGTGCTGCCTTTATGGCAACAGGAAGGCCATGTGCTTTGGCAAATTCGATAACTTCGTCATGTGTTGAGACGGGATCCTTAGTGCCCGCGACCAAAGGTGCGCCCACTTTTGCGGCGATTTTTCGCGCTGAGACTTTGTCGCCAAGTGCGCGAATGGCGTTAGGTGGTGGGCCGATCCAGATCAAGCCTGCATTAATAACTGCCTCAGCAAAATCTGCGTTCTCCGATAGAAAGCCGTAACCAGGATGAATTGCATCTGCGCCAGATTCTTTTGCAACCTTTATTAACTTCTCAATATTTAGGTAAGTCTGCGCTGCAGTTAATCCGCGCAGTGAAAAAGCGGCATCAGCCATCGAGGCATGAAGAGAATTGCGATCTTCGTCTGAATAAACTGCCACCGATTGCAGTCCATGATCTTTGCAAGCTCGAATGATTCGAACTGCAATCTCACCACGATTTGCAATCAGGACTTTCTTCATTTGACACCAAACTTCTTTACTACCGGCCATGAATAGCCTAAGTGCGCAAAGCTCTTTCGAAGATAGGTCATGGAAACCCCTACTACATTTGTGTAATCACCATCAATTGCTCGAATTAGTGGGGAACTAAATCCATCAAGGGTAAAACCACCAGCAACTTTTAGAGGCTCGCCAGTTGCGACGTAATCTGCAATCAACTCGTCATCTAGCTCTTCAAAAGTTACCGCTGTCGTAACGCGATCTGCCAATTCGCGCCCCTGCTTAGTGTCGATTATGCAGTGACCAGTATGTAAAAGTCCGGTCTTTCCACTTAAGCGTTTGGCTCTCTCAATTGCAATTTTAGCGGTCGCTGGCTTTCCAAAGGATTCTCCTTCAAACTCAAAAGTTGAGTCGCAAGCAATGATCAGAGCATTGTCATTTACTATCTCTCTGACGGTGTGCGCCTTGGTGATGGCTAGAGCAATCACCATATCTTTAGGCGACATGGAATTGAAATGCTCAGTCTCTTCATCAACATTGCTAATAATTACTTCGGGGTTTAAACCAGCACCTTCAAGCAAACGCTTACGCGAAGGTGATTGCGAGGCCAGTATTAAACGCATTAAAAATTACGTCCTGCCCCAAATTTGATTGATTGTGGCATTGCTGCTCGCATGATTGGTTGGGCCCAATTGCTGCGCTTAATGGTTGGAGTTTTTTCAACGCGCTTATGTTGCTTGACTACCTCTTTGAGGATCTCCAATTCACTTTCATTTGGAACCCCACTGATAATTGTGAATTTAGGTGTCATAGTGGGATATTTCCATGTTTCTTGGGCGGTAAGGAATCTCTCTTAGTTTTCAAGGTTCTTAGGACTTTAGTTATGTATTCACGACTTTGATTTGGCTCGATGACTGCATCGACAATTCCACGCTCAGCTGCGTTATATGGATTAGCAAGTGATTCGTTGTATTCGGCGACTAGTTTTGCTCTAAGTGCTTCTGGATCTTTAGCCTCGGCAAGTTCCTTTCGATACAGGATATTTACAGCGCCTTGCGCACCCATAACTGCAATCTCTGAGGTTGGCCAAGCAAAGACCACGTCGCCACCAATTTGTTTAGAACCCATCACGATATAAGCACCACCATAAGCTTTGCGAGTTACCAAGGTAACTAATGGAACTGTGGCTTCTGCATATGCGTAAAGTAATTTCGCGCCACGTCTGATGATGCCATCCCACTCTTGCTCTGTTCCGGGTAAAAAGCCAGGCACATCAACCAAAGTCACGATAGGGATATTGAAGGAGTCACAGAACCTCAAGAACCTTGCAGCTTTCTCAGAGGAATCTATATCTAAAGTTCCTGCTAATTGCTGCGGTTGGTTTGCGATAATTCCGACAGTTTCACCTTCAATGCGACCATAACCAACGATGATATTTGGCGCGAAGTTTGCATGAATCTCTAAGAATTCACCTTCATCTAAGATCGCATGAATCACAGTCTTCATGTCATAAGGCTGATTAGGAGAATCTGGAATTAGAGTATCTAGAGCGCTATCAGTTGCTTTGCGCGCCAAAGTTTCGGTAGCTGGTAAATGTGGTGCGCCATCCATGTTGTTACTTGGTAAATAAGAAAGCAAAGCCTTTACGTAATCAATAGCATCTTCTTCAGACTCTGCTAAATAATGAGCATTACCAGTCTTGGAAGCATGAGTGTGAGCACCACCGAGTTCTTCCATCCCGACCTCTTCGCCGGTAACTGTTTTGATTACATCTGGTCCGGTTATGAACATATAAGACTTTTCGTTGACCATAACTGTGAAATCTGTGAGCGCAGGAGAGTATGCAGCGCCACCAGCACATGGACCAAGAATCAAAGTGATCTGTGGAATCACGCCAGATGCGCGAGTATTTAATCTGAAGATATGGCCATACCCGCCAAGTGCTTGCACACCTTCCTGAATACGAGCGCCGCCGGAATCATTAATTCCAATTAACGGAATTCCATTCTTCAATGCAAATTCCATGATCTTGCGAATCTTCTCAGCCATTACTTCGCCAAGTGAGCCGCCAAAAATGGTGAAATCTTGTGAGTACACCGCAACGCTTCTGCCATCAATAGTTCCGAAACCAATTACAACTCCATCACCATATGGACGATATTTCTCCATGCCAAATGCGTAAGAGCGATGGCGGGCGAATTCATCCATCTCTTGGAAAGAACCGTCATCAAGTAGAAGCGCAATGCGTTCCCGGGCGGTCAGTTTGCCTTTGGCATGTTGCTTAGTAACGGCAGCTTCAGAGGCGGAGTGCACAGCTTCATCCAGCCTTGCGCGTAAATCCTCAATCTTTCCCGCGGTAGTTTTCAGATTCTTGCTCATAGCCCTACCGTACCTGCTGTGGGTATCGATGGTCTAAATTCAGCAGCAATTAATTCTAAAGTTTCTCAATACTGGTCAGTAATTATTGTCGAAGAAACCACATCAACCCAGAGTGAATTAGCTGCAAATTTCTCACCAGGCAAAGTTTTGGTTGCGGAATATCAAAGTTCTGGTCGTGGCAGATTAGATCGAAAATTTGAAGTTCCACCTAGAAATGGTTTGACCTTCTCAATCGCTTTTACTTCAAATTTTTGGAGAGCAAATCAAACTTGGATTCCGTTGGTGACTGGATCGGTAGTTGCACAAGCAATTAATAAATATGCCAAACGCAATCTAGTGAAAGTTAAGTGGCCAAATGATTTAATAATTGGCGATTTAAAATTAGGTGGAATCCTAAGTGAATCAAGAGAGGCGGGATTCATCGTCGGCATCGGAATTAATATCTTTCAATCTTCCGCAGAGTTGCCAATCGAAAATGCAACTTCACTTTCTATGTATTTAGAAGTAAATAGAGAAGCGCTTCTGATTGAGATTTTAAGCCAACTAGGCGTTATTTTTTCTGGCTCTGATTCCATTTCGGCTAAAGATTTTTCGGATTTGAAGAATGAGTATCGAAATCTGTGTGAAACTCTTGGCAAGCATGTATCGGTAACTTTACCTGGAAGTGAAACCTTGGAAGATCTCGCAATTGCGATATCAGAGGATGGATCGCTGCTGCTAAAGACTCGCGAAATTAGGGTCGCCGATATAGTCCATTTAAGATGAGCCCGTGAATCAATTACCAAAATCCTCTAGAACACCTCGAGTAGGTGTAATTGGCTCCGGTCAGTTGGCTCAGATGATGCTCGCACCTGCAGCAGCGCTTGGAATTGATCTAATTACCCTGGCTAACTCATCGGAAGATTCTGCGGCTCAAAGTTCGCCTCACGTAATCGGTGACTTTCGCGATCTCGATGTGGTCCGGCAATTTGCGAAGAGTTGTGATCTAGTCACATTCGAGCATGAATTGATTCCCATCTCGATAATTCGCACTTTAGAGAACGAAGGAATCAAATTTCAACCAAACTCAAACTCTTTTCAATACTCGCAAGATAAAGCCTTAATGCGTGAGAAGTTGGCGCATCTTCCAAATCCAAAGTGGCAGGTTGTAACTGAGGCGATTGATTGGAGCTATCCAGCAATCGCTAAATCAATCTCAGGGGGTTACGACGGACGGGGAGTTTGGAAGGTCAATTCAAAACCAGAACTTGCAGAGCTATTAAAAGAGGTGCCAACTTTGCTGTTGGAGGAGTTGATTGAATTTGATTTTGAGATTGCAGTTATGGTTGCAAGATCTGCACATGGTCAAGCTGCTACTTGGTCGCCAACTCGAACTGTGCAACGTGATGGAATTTGTATTGAAACAGTGACCCCGGTTCCAGAGTTTAATGAAGCGCAAGCAGAGAGAGCGCAGGCCCTTGCTTTACAAATCGCAGATGAGATCAAGTTAGTTGGCGTCATGGCTGTAGAGATGTTCGTCAAAGGCGATCAACTTTTCATAAATGAATTAGCGCTTCGTCCGCATAATTCAGGACATTGGACCATCGAAGGCTCTGTCACCAGCCAATTCGAGCAACATCTAAGGGCGGTCTTAGATTTGCCGCTTGGAGATACGACTCTTACTTCAAAGTGGGCCGTGATGGGAAATATCTTGGGCGGTTCAAAGTCCGACATGTATAGACCATATCTACATCTAATGGCGAGAACGCCAGCGCTTAAATTTCATTACTATCGAAAGGAAGTTCGACCTGGACGAAAGCTTGGGCATGTGACAATCACTGGAACGAACCTCTTAGAATTGCGCCAAGAGGTAGATCACGCACTTGCGTATTTGAGCGGAGAGATAGATGAGTGATGTAGCAATCATTATGGGCTCAGATTCAGATTGGCCGACATTACAAAGTGCAGCCGAAGTTTTAGATGAATACGGAATCTCATACACCGCAGAGGTGATCTCCGCACATCGCATGCCAGATGAGATGGCCGATTTTGCAAAGAGCGCTGCGGGAAATGGTTACAAAGTAATAATTGCAGGTGCTGGTGGTGCAGCTCATTTACCTGGAATGGTGGCATCGATGACTGCGTTACCTGTGATTGGCGTACCAGTTTCACTAGCGCATTTAGATGGTATGGACTCCCTGCTCTCAATTGTGCAGATGCCAGCCGGTGTTCCAGTTGCCACAGTTGGAATTGGAAACGCTAAAAATGCAGGGATCTTGGCTGCAAAGATTTTGGCAGTTTCAGATAAAGATTTACTTGCAAAAGTTGAAAGCGCCATGCAGAAACTAAATCAGGAAGCAAAGGCAAAAGGCGCTGCGTTAAATGCTAAGCGCTCACAGAGAACTGGTTTTTAAGAGACTCTAGCGCTTTCGATACTCGATAGCCGGGCAGCGATCCATGATCGCAAGCAATCCTGCAGCTTCCGCTCTAGCTACCGCAGCCTCATCAATCACATCAAGTTGCAACCAGATAGCTTTTGCGCCAATTGCAATCGCTTCATCAACTACGGAGCCGACAAGTTTTGAATTTACGAAGCAATCAACCACATCCACTTGAAATGGAATCTCACTTAGAGTTTTGTATCCAACCTCGCCATGAACTACCTCTGCCCTTGGATAAACCGGGACGATCTTGTGACCTTTATCTTGGAGTAGTTTGGAGACTCCGTACGCTGCGCGATCGGGGTTATTACCAAGCCCGACGATAGCCCAAGTTTTCATCGCCAAGACCTGATCGATTTTGGAATCTAAATTCTCGGCCATATTTTCGCTCTACAACTTATGATCTACCGAGCGCATGAAATTGCCAGCCAGCTTGGCGCCACCTATCTCGATCAAGTGCATTTCGACCATCCAAAATCTTGGTCTGTTTAACAAGTGGTTTAAGTGAATTTGGATCAAGCTCTCGATATACCTTCCACTCAGTTAAGTGGAGGATCAAATCAGCGCCTCGTACGCAATCCTCAATCGTTTCGGCGAATTTAAGGTTTGGAAAGCGCTTCTTTGCAGGCTCGATCGCCTTTGGATCATGCACGACCACATCGGCGCCAGCAGCGTGAATTTGCGCAGCAATATCCAGCGCTGGCGAATCACGAACATCATCGCTATCAGGTTTAAATGCCGCACCTAAAACTGCGATCTTGAATGATTTAAGGTCCATATTATTTGAGCCCGATAATTCGGTACGCACCAAATCAATCACTCGTTGTCTTGCTCGCAAATTAATTGAATCAATCTCGCGCAAGAATTCAAGGGCAGGGGAGGCGCCCAATTCTTCTGCGCGCGCCATAAATGCGCGGATATCTTTTGGTAAACATCCTCCACCAAATCCAATTCCTGCCTGCAAGAAGCGATTACCAATTCTTGGATCGTAACCGATGGCTTTGGCAAGTACTGTCACATCGCCACCAGCAGCTTCGCATACTTCAGCCATTGCATTAATAAATGAGATCTTGGTGGCTAAGAATGAATTTGCTGCTACTTTTACCAATTCCGCAGTTGGAAGATCAGCGCGAACCCAAGGCGTATTCTCTTTTAGATTCTGTGCATAAACTTCTTTCAAAAGTTCTTCTGCGCGATCAGATGTCACACCTATTACTAAACGATTTGGACGCAAAGTGTCCTCGACTGCAAAACCCTCACGTAGAAATTCTGGGTTCCAGGCGAGCTCCAAGTTTGCAGGCAAGGTGGCTGCAAGTGCTTGTGCGGTGCCGACCGGAACTGTTGATTTTCCAACTAACAACGAACCCGGTTTAGCTACC
>CAZYJU010000001.1:38083-54589 GCA_964647945.1 uncultured Actinomycetes bacterium
GCGGTTCGAGTTTTGAATTTATCAATAATGCTTGGCGATGGTTTAGCAGAAGGCTTTTTTGATGCATTTGGTGTCGGAGTAACTTCATCAACAATTGGAAGATCATTACGCATGCGATCAAACAACTCAGGTGCCAGCTTCTCATCCCATACAACCACGGAACCTAGCCCTGGGTAGTAGCCATTGGTATCTCCAAGTGGAACCGTCAATGTACGCATTTTGCCAGGCGTTAGATTCTTTATTTGCTTGGCCAATGTAAGGATGTCACCTTGGTCCAAGGTTTCATCAGTCTTTACAGTAGAGAAAATTGCCGAAATCAGATTCTTAACTTTAAATGGATTAAGTAAAACGCCTGTGCTTGATGCTTTGCGAAATACTGCAGCGACAAACTGCTGCTGTCTTTGCATGCGTCCTAAATCTCCCATGCCATCGAAATCTCGAGTGCGGACATATTTCAGCGATTCAATTCCATTTAAGGTATGACGCCCAGCTGCGAGAACCAAGTGGCTCTTAGGATCATCTATATCTTTCTTGGTGCAGACTTCGATGCCACCTAGTGCATCCACGACATTCTTAAATCCTACGAAATTAACTTCGACATAATGGTCGATTCGTAAACCCGTCTGCTGCTCTAATGTTTGAATTAGAAGTGGTGCGCCACCCCATGCGAATGCCGCATTCAATTTCGCTTTCTGCTCTGAAATCTGAGTTTTTCCATCCATACCGATATGTGCGGGAACGGTTACGAGGCTGTCTCGCGGCAATGAGATCACCACTGCTTTATCTCTTGATTTGCTGATGTGGACGAGCATCATGGTGTCAGATCTAGCGCCAGCTGCAGTCTTAGTTGAACCTACTCTTAATTGGCGCAACTCTTCTTTAGTTAGTCCTTCTCTAGTGTCAGAACCAACTACCAAATAATTTACTGCACTTGATGCGCGTTCAGGTCGATCAGTTAAATTATTGAAAACGCTAACCCTGCTGATCGCTCCAGAGATTCGACCTAATCCAAGCCATGCAAATCCTGAGAGCAGGACAATTCCAACAGATGTCCAGGTGAGGATTTTGATGGCTCTTGGCGACTTCACGAGCGAAAGCCTACAAGAGGCTTCATTAGACGATAGCGTTTACCCGTTATGGAGCAAGTGAATTCCAACGCAAATCTCAAATCAAATGGCGACTTAAATTTAGAGAATTCAGATGATTTAGTGGCCGTATCTGTGATTCTGCCGGTACTCAATGAAGAGCGACATTTGGAGAGCGCTGTAAATGCAATTGTTCAGCAGGATTTCAAAGGTCAACTCGAAATTATTCTTGCTATTGGCCCCTCGAAAGATCGAACCTTAGAAATTGCCAAGAAATTAGCCAGCAATGACTCAAGATTGAAAATAGTCGATAATCCAACAGGAAAAACTGCTGCTGGGTTAAATCTAGCAATTAAGAATTCGAAATTTCCAGTAATCGTCCGAGTAGATGGACATGCAAATCTAGAACCAAATTACATTTCAACTGCAATCAAGTTATTAAAAGAAACGGGTGCGGTAAATGTTGGTGGTTTGATGGCAGCCGAAGGTTTAAACCCATTTGAAAAGGCAGTTGCCAGAGCAATGCGAAGTCCACTCGGAGTTGGAAGCGCGAAATTTCATACAGGGGGCGAAGCTGGCTTTGTCGATACTGTGTATTTAGGTGTATTTCGCCGTGATGCGCTATTGGCTGCGGGTGGTTTTGATGAGCGTTTCACAAGAGCACAAGATTGGGAGTTAAATTTCCGCCTAAGACAACAGGGTGGAAAGATCTACTTTGATCCAAAGTTAAAAGTCACTTATCGGCCACGAGCAAGTTTTAGCGCACTTGCCAAGCAATATTTTGAATATGGTCGCTGGCGTAGAGTGGTGACCAGAACCCATAAAGGAACTATCAATTACCGCTATTTAGCGCCACCGCTTACCGTACTTGGTGTTATCTGCTCTTTGATTGGTAGTTTCATAAATTCGATCTTGATTCTGCCGGCAGCTATCTACTTTGCATTTATATTGATGGCCGCATTTGCGATTGGTAAATCACCCAGAGAACTCTTCTTTCTACCTTGGGTGCTCTTTACTATGCACTTCTCATGGGGAGTTGGCTTTCTAACTTCTAGTAAGCGCTTAATTAGCTAGCCAGTCAGGTAACCTTTCCTATCATGGAGCGTCCAGCAGAGGTTTTTACCCCATTTAAAGCGAGCTTGCCGCCATTACTTAGATATTGGCGCTCGTTATGGGCTCGCCGCTCCTTCATAAACGAATATTCCAGATCTGAATTAAGAGCAACTCACTACGATTCGATTTTCGGGCAGTTATGGCTAGTTATTAACCCACTTCTATTATCAGGCGTCTATTTTTTACTAATCGTGATCATTGCAGGAGATGCCGATAAAGTTCGATACGCACATCTAACTGGCAGCCTCTTCCTATTCTATTTAGTTAGTAACGCCATGAATGGTGGTGCCAAATCAGTGACTTCAGGTGAGAAGTTGATCTTGAATACTGCATTTCCAAGGATGGCTTTGCCAATTTCCACCACTGTAGTTGCCTTCTTTAAATTCTTACCAACTTTGCCAGTCTTTCTAGCCCTTAAATTTGGATTAGGAATCGAATTTACTTGGCAGATGCTCTGGGGATTTTTGATCATCTTGATTGCTTTGGTGTTTGGTCTGGGAATTGCGATTTTGATCTCTGCTGCAAATGTTTACTTTAGAGATATTTCAACCTTTTTACCGTACTTGAATCGAACCTTGCTTTATGTTTCACCAGTTTTGTATGAAGCTTCCAACGTGAACGAGTCCATCTCATTCATTAAAAACATAAATCCCTTCTTCCCAATTTTGGACTCATGGTCGCGAGTAATGGTTCATAACGAAACTCTTATTTGGTCGGATGTTGCAGTAGCTGCAACTTGGGCCTTTGGAACCTTATTTATTGGTGCTTACATATTTCTAACCAGAGAACGGGAGTTCGCAGTCCGTGTCTGATCTAATTGGTGCAAAACATAATCCAGGTGATCTCGCGGTCTCTGTGCAGAACCTAGGCTTAATTTACAAAACTACTTTGGATAAGAAAGCGTCTCTGCCAACACGTTTGAAGAGCATGGGCAAAGGTCGCAAACAGACTCGAATTGTTAACGCGCTAAATGGTGTCAATATCGATATTGATTACGGCAGTGTCCTCGGAGTCGTCGGTGCAAATGGCGCTGGAAAGTCCACCCTCATGAGAGTAATTAGTGGAATTCTGCCTCCAACTACTGGCCGCGTTGAGGTTTACGGAAGAGTCTCAACACTTTTAGCCCTTGGTATCGGTTTCAATCCAAAATTAACCGGACGCGAAAATGTCTTGCTGGGCGGTCTTGCCGCTGGACTCTCACGCAAACAGATTGATTCACATTTTGATGAGATCGCAGATTTCGCAGAACTCGGAGAGGCGATTGATGCGCCTATGCGCACTTATTCCTCTGGCATGTTTGCCAGATTGGGTTTCTCTGTTGCGGTAACTGTTAAACCAGATATTTTGATTGTGGATGAAGCGCTAAGCACGGGAGATGCAAGATTCAAAGAGAAGAGTCTCAATAAATTAAAAGAGCTTCGTGGCGATAACCGAGCATTGATTTTAGTTAGCCATGCATTAGGAACCATTCGAGAGATCTGCAATGAAGTGGCTTGGCTTGATAAAGGTAAATTGATTCAAAGAGGTAACCCAAACGATGTTGTAGATGCCTATCAAGATTTCCTTGCGGTCGGAAAGAGCGCAGTTATCAATGAGGACGTATAAAGCGCTATTTGTTGTAGCAACTTTAATTACATTTTTTCTAGCGCCACCTGCAAAGGCAGAAACTACATTCACCTTTGAGGGAAATGGCTTTGGGCATGGCGTTGGATTGAGTCAGATTGGTGCAAAAGCCATGGCGCTTGAAGGTAAGAGCGCAGAAGAGATTTTGAAGTATTACTACACCGGTGTTGAGGTCGAACCATTCCCGGATTGGTTCGATGTACGTGTAAATATCGGAACTAAATTGACTGCAGCTTCAATCAGATTGGTATCAGATGTTGGATACATCTCAATCAACGGGTTTGAGTTAAGAGATAAGCAAAGCACCGCAAATTTCCGGTACTCCGCCGAAGGAATTACAACCACAATCACCAGAACTAATTCTGGAATCAGATCTGTGATTGCACGTATTCCGGCGCAAGATTTCGTGACTATTGATTGGAGTGGAACTCGATTCCTTCCGGGGCCCACCGCGATTGTGGCTTTTACTGCAGGAAAATCTGCCAGATATCAATTTGGTCGGATAAATCTAGTGATGGTCGGTAAAGGTTTTGAGGTCACAAATACTGTGCGCCTAAAGGATGAATATTTGTACGGAATTTCTGAAGTATCTTCTTCGTGGCCTACTGAATCGCTAAAGGCGCAGGCAATTGCTGCCCGAACTTATGCGCTATCTAGAGTGGGTAACTACCGCTTGAGCTGTGATTGTGATTTATTTGGAAACACAAAGGATCAACTATTTGTTGGTCTAAGCAAGATTTCGGAACCACGATTTGGTGCGCTTTGGAAAGCAGCAGTAGATGCCACTAGTTTTGATGAGCTCTCTGGATTTGCTATCACTTATCAAGGCAGACCTATAAATGCTTATTATTCCTCTTCGTCGGGTGGCCAAACCGAGAGCTCTTTGGATGCTTTTGGAACTGCCTTTGACTATTTGGTACCAGTTGCAGATCCAGTGAGTTTAGATCCGAAAGCAAATCCAAATTACTGGTCTTGGCGAAGGACCATAACCATGGCACAAGTTACGAAGGCATTTGGGCTTTTAGATGTAGCTAAATTGGAGATCATTGGCAAGCGCATTTATGCCACCAGCTTAAATGGAACGCAAGTCTCACTTCGCTTAGAAACTTTTAGATCTAGAACCGGTTTGCCGAGTAATACTTATCGGATAGTTTCTGGGTAGTTTCCGGATAGTCTCGTACTAAATTGCAATTAGTTCTTATGCAGAATTGAGTTTAGACCGCCCCAAGAACCACTCTTAGCGACGACTTCTAGCGCACCAGTTTGTGAGTTACGGCGAAAGAGTAAATTATCGCCACCACTTAATTGTGCAGCTTTTACTACCTGTCCATCTGGCAAAGTTACTTTGGCAGCAGCAGTTACATAAGTTCCAGCTTCAACTACACAATTATTTCCAAGCGAGATTCCAAGTCCTGAGTTCGCGCCTAGCAATGACCTCTCTCCAATAGAGATTATCTCTTTGCCGCCCCCAGATAAAGTGCCCATGATTGATGCGCCTCCGCCAATATCGCTTCCATCACCGACTACGACTCCCGCCGAGATTCGGCCCTCCACCATCGATGTGCCGAGTGTTCCGGCATTGAAATTAACAAAACCTTCGTGCATAACTGTGGTGCCGCTTGATAGGTATGCACCAAGTCTTACTCGATCTGCATCTGCGATTCGCACTCCAGATGGAACGACATAATCAACCATTCTTGGGAATTTATCGACTGAGTAAACTGTAACTTGCCCAAATTTAGCCATTAACTTAGCGCGCACGGTTTCAAAGTTATCGACAGCGCATGGACCATGATTTGTCCAGACCACATTGGTTAATAATCCAAAGATTCCATCGAGCGAAAGTCCATGTGGCTTTACCAAGCGATGTGAGAGTAGATGCAAGCGAAGGTAGGCATCCTTGGCATCTTGAGGCGCATCATCGAGATTGATCTCCGTGGTAACAAGTTCGCGACTTACTCCGCGAAGGTCATCGATTCCAACGAGCGCTGATAGAACAGAGCTTGTTGCATCTAGTGAACCGATTGGGGAGAGGGCTGGTTTTGGGTACCAAACATCCAGAACCGCGCCCGCGTTTGTGATGGTGGCGATACCGTGGCCGGATGCAGTGGTCAGATTAGCCATATGCGCATACTAGCCTTCTCTAATGTCTTCTCAGATATCAAAAGCCTTGCGAGTTTGCGTTTTCTGCTCCTCATCACCAGCAATCGACGATAAGTACATTCAATTATCTTCACAATTAGGTGCAGGTATCGGTACTCGTAGTTGGACATTGGTATCAGGAGGCGGCCGTATTTCATCAATGGGAGCAGTGGCGCGCGCTACTCGTGAAAATGGTGGCAAGACCATTGGTGTAATTCCAGAACAATTGAAACAAATTGAATTCGCCGATCACGATAGCGATGAATTGCATGTAGTCAAAGATATGCGCGAACGTAAAGGATTGATCGAACAATTATCTGATGCATTCATAATTCTTCCAGGTGGACCCGGAACCCTCGAGGAGTTTTTTGAAATCTGGGTTGGAAGATTTTTAAAGTTTCACAATAAACCGATTGCAATTCTCGATCCATTTGATCTATACAAACCACTCTATGATTTATTAGATCATTTAGAAGCGGAGAAATTCGTCAAACCTGGGCAACGTGAGCTTGTATATTGGGCACGCACTGTTGATGAAGCGCTGGAACACATCTCCAATCAGTAGAATCAGTAGAATTGGAGATTATGGAGCGCTCTATAATCGAAGTAATTAATTCGCTCCCTGAGGAATATCAACTTGTCCTTCGCGCACATTATCTTGGTAATAAGAGTGCGGAGGAGATCGCAGATTTGCTCGGGGTTCCGAGCGATTCTGTGGCGCGTATCATCAAAGCTGGAAAGGCAGCGCTCGCGCGCGAATTGGGTCTTTAAATCCCGATTTGGGCGAAAGGCGCTACCTTGAGATAATTCTCCTCTGCGTATTTTGTAAATTTGGAGGAAGTAACTATGGCCGCAATGAAGCCACGAACTGGGGATGGACCGATGGAGGTCACCAAAGAAGCTCGTAGCTTGGTCATGCGAATTCCACTTGAAGGCGGCGGCCGCTTGGTGGTCGAACTAAATGGCGAAGAGGCAGCAAACCTCGGAAGCGCCCTTCAAGCCGCAGTGCAATTAATTAAAAAATGATCGAAAATTGAAGTTTAAGTAGTAAATTCACGCGCATGCTCAAGTTCAAGCGCGCAGCAGATCTCTCGAAGAGCGCAATTCAAATCTTTATTCCGGTCGTGGATGGGAAGATCGTCGCTCCAAAGATTGAGCGGTTATTTAAACTCAATTTAGCAGACGAGCTAACCTTCTTCGTTACAAAAGATAAGCCAATGAAAGCCGGCGAACTTTATGAGATTCCAGTTAGCGCAACTGGATATAAATGCGAGCGGTTAGCCTTTATCTCACTTGGCCAAGGCAAACCTTCTGAGATTCGATTAGCAGGCGCAGCGGTTGGTAGAAAATTACGCGGCAAGCAAGATAGCGCATTTCTACTTCTTGATGTGAAGCCAGAGTTAAAATCAGATGCACTGAAATCATTTTTGATCTCGGCAAATTTGGGTAATTTTCAGTGGAATATGAAAAGTGGCGCTAAGCCAAGTACTTGCACATTAGAAGTTTCAAATTGCACCGATGAGATTGTTAAGCAAGCTCAAGTAATTTCAGATGCGGTAAATAAGGCGCGAGAGTTAATTCATACTCCATCAAATATTAAAACCCCAGCTTGGATGGCAAAGCAAGCGACAAAGATTGATGGCTGCCAAGTAGAAGTGAAATCTGGCGCTGCCCTTGAAGGTTTTGGTGGCTTGAGAGCTGTTGGCGGTTCATCACCTAACCCCGGACCAAGATTTATCAAGATGACTTATGCACCAAGAGGTGCCAAGAAACATGTGGTCTTGATTGGTAAAGGAATCACTTTTGATACCGGCGGCATCTCATTAAAGAGACCATACGATCTTATGACTGCAATGAAGAGCGATATGGCAGGTGCCGCAGCATGTCTTGCAACAATGAGCGCGCTGAAGAAATTAAATGCCAAAGTCAAAGTTACCGCACTTTTGATGTGTGCAGAAAATTCATTATCAGGATCCGCGCAAAGACCTGGCGATGTAATTACTCATTATGGCGGCAAGACAGTAGAAGTTTTAAATACTGACGCTGAGGGGCGATTGGTATTGGCAGATGGATTGGCATTTGCAGTTAAACACTTAAAACCAGATTATCTTTTGGATATCGCAACTCTAACTGGCGCGGCATCCCTTGGCCTTGGAAAACAATATGCAGCGCTCTATTCACGTGATTCCAAGTGGGTTGATCAATTAAGAGAAGCAGGCGAGATCTCAGGTGATCGTGTTTGGCATATGCCTTTGATCGACGATTATCAAAGTGCTCTCGAGTCAGATATTGCAGACCTAAACCACACTGCAGATAAAGGTGATTTCAGCGCAGGCTCGGTAACTGCTGCGCTCTTCTTGGAGCAATTTACAGATGGCGTTAATTGGGCGCACTTAGATATTGCTGGAGTAGGTAGATCCGAAAGTGATGCTGGCGAACATCCAAAGGGTGGTACAGGTTGGGGAGTGCGATTACTCCTTGAATGGATCGGTAAATTGAAATGAAATTTGATGCAGCGCAATTTGCAGATAATTACCAATCTGAAGATCCACATCAAAGCGCAGCTCGCGAACGCGGAGTCGAACTAGGAGCGCAAGACACCACGCCAGGTGCCGGGGCCTACCTGCGTTATATCGCAGAGTTAATCTCCGCCCAGTCGGTAGTAGAAATTGGCACAGGTTCAGGCGTGGGCACGCTCTGGTTATTAAAAGGAGTTATCAATTCAGGAGTCATTACGACTATTGATCCAGAGGTACAACACATCCAAGTTGCCAAACAAGTTTTAAATGACGCCGATATCGCGCCAAATCGTTATAGATTGATTACAAGTGATTATTTAGATGTGATGCGTAAATTGGCAGATCGCGCATATGACTTAGTGGTCTTTCGTGGCAACCCAGAAGATATCTTTGATGTCATCGACGAAGCACATCGCATTTTGCGCACCGGTGGCATTTTGGCGATTGATCACTTTTATGGCGGAGGAAAAGTTCCGGATCCAGCGCAGAGAGATCCGAAGACAATCGCGCTCAGGGATGCTGGAAAATTCTTGAAGAGTCAGAGTGAATCTTGGTCGATTGCGCTAAACCCAATTGGTGATGCGGTTCTACTAGCTACCAAGTTATAAGTACCTATTAGTAGCCGATTAGTAGTCCATAAGTAGCTCAAGTAGACCTCGAAAAACTGAGACTTGATTTTTAAGTTATCCTACGAGCGTGTTCGGAGATGTCGGTTTTGGCGAGCTAATCGGATTGGCGATTTTGGCGCTATTTCTAGTTGGTCCAGATCGCCTGCCTAACGTAGCGGCAGATGGCGCCAAGATGATCAAGCGCGTTCGTAAATACGCATCAAATGCCACAGAGCAGATTAAAGAGAGCCTTGGGCCAGGTTACGAGAATTTGAAACCAGAAGATCTTCATCCAAAGAATTTCATCAAGAAACAGATTAACGAAGTTCTAGTCGAGGATAAGAAGAAGCCGAAGCTCAACGGTAACGTCAAGCTAGATCCCGATATGTTATGAGCCAATTAATTGAGGCTTTAAGTAAAGTAATAGATCCAGAGTTACGCAGACCTATCACCGAACTCGGAATGGTCGAAAAAGCAGAACTGGTCGGGTCAAAGGTAGAGATAAAAGTTCTTTTAACCATTGCCGGCTGTCCGATGCGCGATCGCTTGACTGAAGATATTCATAATGCGCTCTCTGAAGTTCCAAATGTAAAAGAGATTGCGCTCGAGTTTGGCGTGATGACCGAGGCCCAACGTGAGAAGGTCCGTGAGATTGTCCGTGGTGGAAAAGCCAAAGAGATTCCATTTGCTAGGCCTGATTCTTTAACTCGAGTCATTGGCGTCTCTTCCGGAAAAGGTGGCGTTGGAAAATCTTCACTTACTGCTAATTTAGCAATCGCGGTTGCGCGACTTGGATTTAATGTGGGAATTTTAGATGCGGATGTTTACGGACATTCAATTCCAAGGCTCTTAGGTCTAATCGGTCAACGCCCAACGGCGATTGATGACATGTTCATTCCCCTTGAGAATTACGGGGTCAAATGTGTCTCAATGGAGATGTTCAAACCTGAGCGTTCAGATCCGGTTGCATATAGAGGGCCAATTCTTCACAAAGTCTTACAGCAACTTCTAACCGATGCATTCTGGGGCGATTTGGATTTTCTATTTTTAGATCTTCCGCCAGGAACTGGAGATTTGGCAATATCGCTCGGTCAATTGATTCCAGCCTCAGAGTTGATTGTAGTAACTACTCCACAGATCGCAGCGGCAGAAGTTGCGGAGCGATCCGGCAGAATCGCACATCAGTTGAAGCAGCAGATTATTGGTGTAATTGAAAATATGTCGGCATTTCCTTGTCCGAAGTGTGGTGAACCTATTGAACTATTTGGAAATGGCGGTGGGGAAGCTACCGCGATGCGTTTGAGTCAATTAGTCGGTGCACAAGTTCCAGTGCTTGGAAAGATTCCTTTTAGCACCGCACTTCGAAACGGCGGCGATGATGGCGCACCAATTGTTGTATCGAATGAAGATGATGCAGCATCTGCAGTAATTATGAAGATAGCTGAAGAAATAACGCTCAGAAAGCGCTCATTAGTCGGCATTAACCTCAAATTGAACACTTGATACATCTCGGCTCAATTAGAATTTGAGCATGAAGAAGAGCGCCGTAAATAATCAAACCGCAGCGCTTACTCGCAAAGGAATCCAGAGCACCTTGGTCTCAGTGGCTGGCGTAATCGGTTGCCCAGTAAAAGATCAAGATGGTCGTGATCTAGGTAAGTTGGTGGACTTTGTAGTAAGGCACGGCGGTGAGACCTATCCACCAGTTTCTGGTTTGATCGTGAAAGTAGCGGGTAGGCGCGCATACATTGATGGTGCTCGTATCTCAAAGTTAACGAAGGATGAGGTAATACTCTCTTCTGCAAAAGTTAATCTAACTGACTTTCAACGACGTACAGGTGAGCAGTTGTTAGATGGCGATGTGCTTGACCACCAAATTGTCGATGTAAATGGTCTTCGAGTAGTTAGAACCTCGGATTTATATCTTGCGCCCTTGGATAAAGAGATTCGATTGGTAGGTGTGGATGTCTCTTTCCGATCATTTATTCGTCGTATCTTGCCTGGAAATTTTGGACGTAAGCCCGGCGTAGACCAAGTTATAGATTGGGCAAGCGTGGCATCGCTTGCCGATGATGGTGGCGTAGTTCGCACTACTGCAACTCGTGAAGCGCTAAGCAAATTAAGACCCGCTGATATCGCCGACATTATCGAAGATTTGGAAGGTCGCGAACAGAGCGCGCTTATTGAATTACTTGATCCAGATTTAGCTGCGGATGCTCTTGAAGAGATGGAAGATGATGAACTTCAAGGTCTCTTGCGTGGAATCTCTGACGAACGCGCTGCGGAACTTCTGTCTCACATGGAACCAGATGAATCTGCCGAAGTTTTGCGCGATCTAGATGATCAACACTCGGAAAGCATCTTGGCTCAAATGTCTCCCGCAATGGCTAAGCAGTTGCGCCGCTTAGTTGAATTTGATGAGACACACGCTGGCGGAATCATGACAACACATCTTTTGATCGTAAAAGAGAGCGATACCGTCGCAGATGCTTTGAAATTACTAGTCGAACATCGCGAGCGAGATATCTCAGATGGCGTAACTGTCGTAGATTCCAAGGGAAAGCTATTGGATCACATCCAAATTATTGAATTGGTCGCCGCAAAGCAGAGCCAGAAACTCTCTACTTTGGTGAAAGCTCCGTTTCCAACTGCGGTCGGCATCGAAACCCCGCTGGAAGAGGTAATCGAAGAGTTCTCTAATAACCGTGGATCTTCAGTGATTGTGGTGGATGAGAAAGGTAAGCCCGTCGGCAGAATATTGGCAGACGACATTATTGATGCCATGGTGCCTGCTGAAAACTCTGGTCTTGCACAAGGAACTGGAGCGCTATCATGAAAAGCGCTATTACTTCGCGCAAACTTCGAATTGGCGCATTCCTTGCAGTTATGGGCCCCGGCATTATTGCGGGCCTTTCTGATGATGATCCCGCAGGCATCACAACCTATTCACAACTTGGTGCGCAATTTGGCTATCAATTACTTTGGGTGCTTGGAATCTCAACCATCGCATTGATTCTCTTCCAAGATTTAGGTGCACGTATTGGTGTAGTTACCCGTCAAGGATTGATCGGATTGGTAAGGCAAAAATACGGTGCGCGCTCTGGACTATTGAGCGCTTCCGCTTTGGTGCTTGCAAATATCGGAACCATGACGGCTGAGTTTGCAGGAATCGCTGCTGCAGGTAGCCTCTTTGGAATTTCCAAGTACTTTACAGTTCCATTAGCTGCGCTTCTTGTCTCGTTCTTAGTTTTGCGTGGCAGCTTCGCCAGAGTGGAGAAAGTTTTCTTCTTATTGGCTTCAGTTTTTATCGCGTACATAATCGCTGGGTTCATGGCTAAGCCGGATTGGTCGAAGGCTGCAGAAGGTTTATTTGTCCCATCAATGCCGCTGACTCAAGAAGCGCTATTTATTGCAACTGCTACCTTAGGTACGACGCTGGCTCCTTGGGGGCTTGCCTTTATTCAAAGTTACGCAGTAGATAAGCGTTTAACAAAATCTGATTTGAAGTTATTACGCGTCGATGTATGGACCGGTTCTTTACTGACCGGAATCATCGGATTCTTTGTGGTGGTTACTTGCGCCGCAACTTTGAATGCCAACGGACAAACTGTTATTGATGATGCCTCACAGGCAGCAGCTGCTCTAAAACCATTAGCTGGAGAGTTGGCAAAAGAGGTATTCGCAATTGGATTAATTGGCGCCGCGCTTCTAGCAGCTTCGATTCTTCCGTTATCTACCGCGTATGCAGTAACTGATTTAACTGGTCGCCCTGCCGCACTAGATGACAAAGTTGAAGAAGCGCCACTTTTCTATTCGACTTTCGCAGCAATCACCTTGGTAGCCGCAGTTCTTGTGATGATTCCTGGAGTTCCCCTGATTCGCATATTGGTGCTCACTCAAATCGTAAATGCAATTCTCTTATTGCCATTACTTTTCTATATGTTTGGCATTGCCAGAGATAGCAGATTGATGGGTGAATTTAAGGCGTCGGATCGGATGCTCACAATTTATGGACTTATCATCGCTTTAATCTTCATCTGTGTAAGTACTTTGATCTGGCTGTCAGTGTTCGGATGAGTCAGAAACATCTAGCTTTTCCTAAAGGTACAGATTCGATCCGTTTAGCAATCGGTGTTATGGGCATCGGCACCTCTGGACCATTGATTGCACTTAGTTCAATGCCGATTTTGGCCCTTATTTTTTGGCGTAACCTAGGTGGCGCAATCGCTACCTATTTGATGAACTTTAGAAAACTTGAATTAAAAGATCGCGAAGGATTTAAATGGTCCGCGATTGCAGGTGTAGTGCTTGCGGCGCACTTCTTGGGTTTCTTTGTTGCGATGCGTTACACGTCGGTAGCAGCGGGAACTGCGCTGGCAGCATTACAGCCTATCTTTGCCACCATCTTTGCGGTGTTTACCGGTCATCACGTCTCAAAAACAGTCTGGTTTGGGATGGCAGTAAGTTTTATTGGAGTGCTCTTTGTATCTGGCGTAGATTTACATTTCTCTTGGCGAGCATTTCTAGGTGATCTTGCGGCAATCATCTGTGCCGCTTTAGCTGCAACATATGTGAATTTAGGAGCGAGAGCTCAGCGGACTATCAAACCAACCACCTACACCACAGTTTGTTACTTCTTCTGCGCACTTACAGCGTTGCCATTTGCGCTCTTTCAAGGAAATCTATTTAGCTATCCTCAAAAGGAATGGTTGATTGTGCTTGGTTTGATTTTAGGAGCACAGCTACTAGGACACTCCATGTTTAATAGTGTTCTAAAGCGAGTGTCGCCTGCAATCGTCTCCATGGTGGTCTTCTTTGAAGTTCCGATCAGTGCAGTACTTGCCCTCTGGTGGCTAAATCAATCACCACATATCGGAATTTGGATTGGAGTCTTTGTGATTTTGCTTGGAAGTGCGATCGTAGTGTTAGGTAGAACCGATGAAAATTGATCTGCACACCCATACAACCTGTTCCGATGGCACCATGAGTCCAACAGAATTGGTGCAACATGCGATCATCAATGGGGTCACGGTGATGGGCCTTACAGATCATGACACTGTTGCGGGGTGGAGCGAAGCAATCAGTGCGGTTCGAGGCGACTTTCAATTGGTGCTGGGCTCTGAAATCTCATGTCTTACCGAAACCGGCCAAAGTGTTCATATGTTGGGTTTACTCTTCGATGAGAAATATCAACCTTTGCAAGATGCGCTAGCAATTAGTCGTGATGATCGCATACCAAGAATGCAGAAGATGATTGAGCTAATGAATGCGGATGGCATTTCTATTACCTTTGATGAAGTTTTGAAATTCAAGCCAGAAGGTGCAACCTTAGGACGACCACATTTGGCTGATACTTTGGTTGCAAAAGGTCTAGTTAAAAATCGCGATCAAGCGTTTGCAGAGTGGCTAAATAACGATTCAAAATATTATGTCTCGCACATTGCTCCTACTCCAGTCGATGCAATCAAATTGATTAGAGCCGCTGGTGGGGTAGCAGTGATTGCGCATCCATATTCATCACTTCGGGATACCGCTTTAACCGTAGAGAGTTTTGAAGAGCTAAAAACCGCTGGTTTAAATGGAATCGAAGCAGATCATCGAGATCATGGAGTGGAAGAACGACAAAACTTACGAGAGATTGCCAAGGAGTTAGATTTGGTGACTACTGGATCCAGTGATTTCCATGGCACCGGAAAATTAAATCTGATTGGTGAGAATGTAACCGCCCCCGAACACTGGGAACGGTTAGAATCGATGGCTGACCAGCGCAGAGTTATATCTGCGGCTACCAATCGGAAATAGTAAAAATCAATAAATCAAAAAGTAAAATCAAGAGTAAGAAGGGTAAAAATTAAGTGAGCGATGTAAGCACAATTACCTTTGCCCTTCAGGCATTTGTAACCTTGATGGTGATTCTTGATCCACCAGGTAATGCACCGATTTTCTTGGCAGTCCTTGGTGATCGCGGCGCAAAAGTTGGAAGAGCGCTTGCAATCCAAGCAGCCGGAATTTCGCTGATAATCATTGCAAGTTTTGCGATCTTTGGCCGATTCTTACTTTCATATATGGAAGTCTCTTTGGGAGCGATGCAAGCGGCAGGTGGATTGCTACTTCTACTAGTTTCATTAAATCTATTAACTGGCAAAGAGGATAATGATTTAACGGCTGGCTCTAAAAATGTTGCAATGGTTCCACTTGCCACACCACTTCTTGCAGGCCCTGGCGCGATTGTTGCCGTGATGATCTTTGCAGAGCAAGTTAAAAATACAGAGATGGCGTTGGGCTTGGCAGCCGCTGTGGTTTCAGTACACGTCGTCGTCGCGCTTGCATTAATGGCTTCCACATTCATTTTGAGGATCATAGGTAAAGCTGGAGTGGACTTAATTGCTCGTATCGCAGGCTTAGTGTTGGCAGGAATTGCAGTTCAGATGTTGGTTAATGCTCTGAACGAACTCTTTTAGTTCTAACGCGCTCCCGCTTTGCACGACCAGTATCTTTAGGCTTGCGCTCACGTTTTTGAACTGCAGGCTTCTCCTTAGAAACTTTCGGGCTTTGATTTGGCTTAACCAAATGGCCCGTGATGTTCTTTGGAATACCGATCTCCTCAAATAAGTGATCAGATGAAGAGTAAGTCTCCTTTGGCTCTGCCATTTTTAAATCAAGCGCTTGATTGATATGGCCCCAACGAGTTAGTTCATCCCAATCGACAAAAGTAATTGCAGTTCCCGAAGCTCCAGCTCTAGCAGTTCTTCCAATTCGGTGAACATAAGTTTTCTCATCTTCAGGGCATTGGTAGTTGATAACGTGTGTGATGCCATCAATATCAATTCCACGCGCCGCAACATCGGTTGCAATCAAGATATCTCGCTTTAGAGATTTGAAATCTTCCAAAGCTTTTTCACGCGCACCCTGTCCTAAATCTCCATGAATTGCGGTGGTTTTAAAACCGCGCTCTTTCATGTCATCTGCAATCTGTTGGCAAGCCCGTTTAGTGCGACAGAAGACCATCGTTGGTCCGCGGTTTTCAGCTTGCAGGATTCGGGCCAATAACTCTGGCTTATCCAGAGCATGTGCTCGATAAACAAATTGCTTGATTTTACTTACGACTGCACCCGTATCTTCAATCTCGGCACGAATATGAGTTGGTTGGTTTAAGAACTTTCGCGCCAAAGTAACAACATCTCCAGGCATCGTTGCGGAGAAGAGCATGGTTTGGGTGCGAGATTTAGTAAGTCCGAAAATTTTCTCGACATCCGGCATGAATCCAAGATCCAACATCTCATCTGCCTCATCGAGCACTAGATGTTTGATCTGCGAGAGATCTAGTGCGCGTTGTCTATTTAAATCGAGCAACCGACCCGGCGTTCCTACAACGATATCAACGCCACGTTTCAACTCTGCAATTTGTGGTTCCAT
>CAZYJU010000001.1:54689-60348 GCA_964647945.1 uncultured Actinomycetes bacterium
ATTACCGCCTCTTGAATTGGAAAAGGCGCTTTAAACCCAGCGCTATCTAGTGACTCTAAAATCTCGCTAGCTAAACCAAGTTCTGCAAAAGTTTTACTCAATTATTTACCAAAACCAACGCGACGTTCAGTCTGTTCGCCAATCTCAACGTAGCCAATCTTCTCTGCCGGAATTAAATATTCGCGACCTTTAACATCGGTTAGCGAAAGCGTGGTGCCACCTGCGATCGCTTTATCGATGGCTGCTTTGACTTCCTTTGGAGAACCTGCAGATTCAAATGTCAGCTCGGAATTTACATTTGTGACCGCAATTCGAATATGTGCCATTATCTTTTCGTCACTTTCTTATAGTCGATTTAATAGTTTTTTATGGTTTTACTTGATTGATGGGAAAGCCAGAGATACCACGCCAAATAATGTTGGTCACGAGCGATTGGGCTTGTTGTCTGCTTAACTTTGAGTCACGTTCTAACCAGTGACGAGCGGTCACCTGCGCGCTTCCAATTAATCCAACGCCAAGTAACATCGCAGCCTCCTGTGGAAGGCCTGTATCAAGGGAAATCACTGCGCTAACTGCAGCGGCGCAGTCATAAGTCATACGATTTAAGCGCTCGCGCACTGCTGGTTCGACGCTCATATCACTTTCAAAGAGCAATCTAAAAGCCTCTCCTTCAGCTTCAATGAAATCAAAGTATGCGCCGATAGTTGCCTGTACTCGCTCAGAATTATCAGGCGTAGATTGAATCGCTCGCTGTATTGCAAAAACCAATGAATCAATATGGGTATCAAGCACTGCTAGATAAAGTTCTAATTTAGAAGGGAAGTGCTGATACAAAACTGGCTTGCTAACTCCAGCACGCTCTGCGATCTCATCCATGGCTGCTGAGTGATAACCCGCTGCGGTGAAAACCTCGAGCGCTGCGCTCAGTAGTTGAGCCCTACGTTCATCTCGAGGCATTCTGCCTTTGTCGTTACTCATTGAGCGTATCTTAATGCTTGTCACTGGCAGTAAATGGCAGTTAAAGATACTTAATGGCAGGATTCAGACATATGAAAGCGCTAGTTGAACCAGGTCGCGCATTAACTGATGAGGAAAAACACAGATATTCCCGTCATTTATTGATTCCTGATCTAGATTTGTTGGGCCAACGTAGATTGATCAATGCGAAAGTTCTTTGTGTTGGTGCAGGTGGCTTGGGTGCGCCGACCATTCTTTATCTGGCAGCAGCTGGTGTTGGCACAATCGGCATTTTAGATTTTGATTTAGTAGAGCTCTCAAATTTACAAAGACAAGTGATTCACTCTCAAGGCGATGTTGGTAGGAGCAAAGTTGATAGCGCTGCTGAGAAAGCTAGAGCGCTAAATCCATTAGTAAATCTCAACTTACATAAGACCATGATCGATGAATCAAATGCATTGAAAATCATCTCTGAATATGACTTAGTGATTGATTGCACCGATAATTTTGCAACCAGATATTTAATTAACGATGCAGCGGCATTGCTTGGAAAACCTTGCATCTGGGGAAGTATCTATAGGTTTGATGGACAAGCAAGCGTCTTCTGGAGCGAATTTGGACCTTGCTATCGATGCATGCATCCAACACCGCCACCACCTGGATTAGTTCCAAATTGTGCCGAAGGCGGTGTACTTGGATCACTTTGCGGTTCAATCGGGACGATTCAAAGCACCGAAGCAATAAAATTAATTACAGGTATTGGTGAGCCTTTAATTGGAAAACTTCTAATCCACAACGCCCTAGATAGCTCTTATCAGAAGGTAAATATTGAGAAGAGCCCAAATTGCCCAATCTGTACCAAGAGCCAAAGAGAGTTGCTGCCTAGCTATCAAACATTCTGTAATTCTGGTGTCTCAGGCATCTCAGTTCAAGAGTTGGTAAGTCGCTTCGATTCAGGAGCCGAATTTCAATTGGTTGATGTGCGCGAGCCTGAAGAATTTGCAACAGGTGCAATTGCAGATGCCAAACTCCACCCAGTTGCAGAATTCCTAAATGGAAGCGTCATAAAGACTCTGTCGCGCGATAAAGATTTAGTTTTGTATTGCCGAAGCGGCAAGAGATCAGCAACTTGCCTTTCGGTATTAAAGGATGCAGGGTTTCAAAGAGCAACACATCTTGAAGGTGGAATCCTGGCTTGGCAAAGTTTCAATCAAGATACTGAAAAGGGCATTAATGGCAAATAAGCGTGCGCTCTTCGTCCATGCTCACCCAGATGACGAAACAATTAACAATGGTGCAACTATGGCCAAGTTAGCTGAAGAGGGTGTGCAAGTAACTTTGATTACCTGCACAAAGGGAGAAGAGGGCGAAGTATTGGTACCAGACTTGGCGCATCTAGCAAGTCATGCCGAAGATAATTTAGGAGAACATCGCGTTCTGGAATTGGCAGCCGCCATGCGAGAACTCGGGGTAAGAGACCACCGTTTCCTGGGTAATTATCGAGATAGCGGCATGATGGATACGCCACCAAATCAAAACCCTAATTGCTTTTGGAGAGCCGATGTAGAGATCGCTGCCAAGCAATTAGCGAAGGTCATTGATGAAATTAAACCGCAAGTCATGGTGACATACGACGAATTTGGTGGCTATGGCCATCCAGATCATATTCAAACCCACAGAGTTGCAATGCGTGCCGCTGAGATTTCAGATTGGAAGATTCAGAAGATCTATTGGAACATCATGCCGAAATCTATTGTGCAGCAAGGAATGGATGCGATGAAAGCACAAGGAAGTAATTTCTTTGGCTCGGAAAACATCGACGAAATCCCATTTGCAAAAGATGATTCCTTTGTGACCACCGTAATTCATGCTCCAGAGCAAGTAGAGAAGAAGATGGCTGCGATGAAAGCTCATGCCACTCAGATCTCACTTGATGGCCCATTCTTTGCGCTCTCAAATAATTTAGGCGTACAAGTATTTGGCGATGAGTATTACACCTTGGTTAAGGGTGAAAAGAGTGGGCCTTTTGAGAAAGCCTTTAACAACATTCAGCTTGAAGTAGATCTATTCGCTGGGGTATCGCTCTAAATCTATATAGATGATGAATCTGATATCCAAAAGATTCATAAAGATTGATCGCAACCTCGTTGGTGCTCGCAACTTGCAGCGCTAATTTAGAGCTATTGGCTTCTGCCTCAAGTGCGCTCAAGATCTTTCGACCTAAACCTTGCCCACGAAATTCTGGCGCAACCCAGATCCGAGTTAGTACCGCCCAGTCATCTGCATTGGCAACTCGCCCCACTGCAATTACTTTCTCGCCATTTTTTAATGATAGATACTTTGCGCTACTTCTCTGCAGCAATTGGGCAATCTCAAAATCTCCTTGCGTTGCTAACCACTCTTTTGAAGGAGAGTCACTTACTTCATATTCGAAATCAACTTCGCTGCCTTGATGATCTTTGACCATTACCAGCGCATCCATGGATTCGCGAAAGCCACGCTTATTAAGCTTCTCATCTAACTCTTGATGTAGAGTCGGAATTAAATGAATTGTTGGATTCAGATTTCGCTCTCTATACCAACCAATCGCCCGGTCGATCTGATCCTCATGACTTAAAACCAATGCAGAATTGGCGCGCTTGGTAATTCCGATATCAGCGCGGAAGATCCACCCACCAACTTCCACTTCTTCTTTTGCAGACCAAGTTTTATTAAGTGCACGCTCTAATTCATATATTCGTATCGATAACGGAGCGCCACTTGTGGCAGTCCTAGGGGTCGCGATGATTTCGCGCCAAAGATGGATTTTGGAGGGATCAAATTCCACGATCTGGCCATGACGGTTCTTAACGGAGTTGATGGCAGTCAGATGGCCGACCACATCACGGTAGCCATCGCCATCATTTAGGCGGATAGTTACCTTCTTGCCGATATCGCTATCTCGAATATCTCCGCTCTGGCCCACCAGAGAATGCTAAGGGTTGCAGGGTGGGGTAGAAACGGTTGGGTAGAATCGTGGCTATGACATACGTGATCGCCGAACCTTGTGTAGATGTAAAAGATAAATCCTGTATAGATGAGTGCCCAGTAGATTGCATTTACGAAGGCGATCGAATGCTTTACATCCATCCAGATGAGTGCGTGGATTGTGGCGCCTGCGAACCAGTCTGCCCAGTCGAAGCGATCTATTACGAAGATGATGTCCCAGCGCAGTACAACGAATTTCGCGAGAAGTCACCACTTTTCTTCATCGAACTAGGTTCACCTGGCGGCGCTGCAAAGGTCGGCAAGAAAGATGCTGATCCTGAGTTTGTAAAAGATCTCCCAAAAAAGAACTAACCATTAGAACTTATTGGAAGCCATATTGAAACTTCCAGATTTTCCTTGGGATGCGTTAGCCCCATATGGTCAAAAAGCAAGAGCGCATCCAGCGGGCCTTATTGATCTCTCTCAAGGAACTCCGGTAGATCCAACTCCAGAATTCATTCAGGCTGCGCTAAAAGAAGCTTCGAATTCTCCAAGTTACCCAGTAACCATCGGAACTCCCGAGCTACAAGCTGCGATAAAGAAATGGGCAGTTGAAAGACTTGGCGCAAGCGGAGAGTTCGCAGTATTACCTCTAATTGGATCAAAAGAATTAGTGGCTTGGCTGCCAACAATCTTAGAAGCAAAAGAAGTTCTCTATCCAGAGATTGCATATCCAACCTATTTAGTTGGCGCGATGATTGCAAAAGCAGATGCAAAAGCAGTTGGCTTTGATGCAAAAAGTTGGCCGAAAGCTGATTTGGCTTGGCTAAATTCTCCATCTAATCCCACCGGTCGAGTAAGCACAGATTCAGAGATGCTATCTGTAATCGAATGGGCGCGAAGCAGTGGCGTTGTCATATCCGATGAGT
Source organism: uncultured Actinomycetes bacterium (assembly GCA_964647945.1). GTDB lineage: Bacteria > Actinomycetota > Actinomycetes > Nanopelagicales > Nanopelagicaceae > ZLKRG08. The sequence goes on from CAZYJU010000001.1 coordinate 59,543, forward strand.
GTTACCTTGAATTCGGTGAATCAGTTACGCCTAAGTCGATCCTCTCTCTAACTGGCGGAGATAATCGAAATATTCTGGCCGTGCATTCGCTATCCAAGCGCTCATCAATGGCGGGATATCGCGCAGCGATGTTAATTGGCGATAAAGATCTGATTGCCAAGATTCTAGAAGTTAGAAAGCATGCAGGGATGATGGTGCCGCTACCAGTTCAAAGAGCGATGGTCGCAGCGCTCTCTGATAGCCAACATGTAATCGCACAGCGTGATCGTTACAACTTGCGAAAGAGCAGAGTAAAAGCTGCGATTGAGAAACATGGTTTCAAAGTCGAACATTCAAACGCCGGTCTATATCTCTGGGCGACTCGAGATGAGCGGGATTGGGAGAGCGTCGATTGGTTTTCAAACTATGGCATCTTGGTAACTCCTGGCAACTTTTATGGAGCTGCAGGTGAGCGGCATGTTCGAATTGCGATGACCGCTACCGATGCCCAGATTGATGAGTTGGTGAGACGCCTTGGCTGAGGCGATTCTCTTAGTTGGTGGATTCGGAACTCGCTTAAGGCCACTTACAAATAGCAGGCCGAAACCGATGTTGCCGCTTGCGACATTGCCAGTAACCGAACACCAATTAGCGATGGTGCGAAGAGCTGGAATCAACAGAATTGTGCTGGCGACTTCCTATTTATCTGAAGTTTTTACCCCTTACTTTGGTGATGGTTCAAAATGGGGAATGGAGATTTTGTATGCAACCGAGAAAGAACCGCTTGGTACTGGCGGCGCGATTGCTAACGCTGCAAAGTTGCTCTC
>CAZYJU010000002.1:0-15226 GCA_964647945.1 uncultured Actinomycetes bacterium
ACTGCCTTTGGGCTAGTTCCAGCGGCGCTAATTGGTGTAGATCCATCTTTGCTATTAGATAGCGCAGCAGCTCAACGTACTGAATTAGAAAATCCAGAGAATGTTGCGATTGATTTAGCCTATTTACTCTTTACTCAGAGCGAGCAATTCGTAGCTTTTGCAGATGCGCCAGGCTTACCAGGTCTATCCGATTGGATCGAGCAGTTAATTGCAGAATCAACTGGAAAGGATGGCAAAGGTCGCCTTCCAGTTGTACTCTCAAACTCTGCCGACACATTTGGTCCAACAGGCTCAACAGGCTCAAAAATTCCAATAAGAATCTCATTCGCAGATGGCGGAGACCTCCAAGTTCATGGGGAGCTTGGAGAACATTTCATTACTTGGGAGTGGGCAACCGCGCTACTTGGAGTCGCTTTAGAGGTTGATCCATTTAATCAACCAAATGTAACTGAGGCAAAGAACGCAACCTCTGCCCTACTTACTGAATGGAATAACAAACTTCCTGATCTAAATTTTGGTCAGAAAATTGGAGCAATAGAAGTATCAAGTAGCTCTGTTAATGAAGAGTTAGAAAAGTTAATCAAAGATAGCGCTGGTTACATTGCGATCTTGGCATATTTAGATCGCAGAAATGATGTCGAGCTAATAGAGCTTAGAGAGCTATTGGCGCAGAAAAGTGGTAAGCCAGTTACCTTCGGTTGGGGTCCGAGATTTCAACATTCAACTGGGCAATTTCATAAAGCTGGGCAACCAAATGGTTCCTTCTTGATCATCACGGCAGATGTTGAAGAAGACTTCCAAATTCCAGGACGTGAATTCTCTATGCAAACATTGGTAATGGCGCAGGCGCTTGGAGAAGAGAGAGCGCTAACTGCAAGAAAATACCCGGTCAGTAGAGTCCATCTACATAACCGGGTAATCGGAATTTCAGAGTTGATTAAAGCTGCAAAAGCACTTTAATCGTCATCACCACGTAATTTCTTTAAAGCATCTTCCAAAATCTTATTGGCCTCTGCTTGGGTACGACGTTCTTTCACGTATGCAAGGTGGGTCTTATAAGGCTCATTCTTAATTGGTGAAGGCGGATTGTTCTTATCTTGGCCTGCAGGGAAGCCACACTTTGGGCAATCCCACTCCTCAGGTACAACTACGCCCTCCTCTTTTGCAAAAGATGGACGGACTTCATGTCCATTGGCGCACCAGAAAGAGATGGTGAATCTTTCAATAGCTTCGCCACGTTCAGCCTCGCCCATTGGGCCAGCGCCAACGCGACTTCCGCGAATTGCACTTCCGCCTGCCATCGCTATCTCCCTGTTCTACTTCTTTAATTAATTTTTAATTGGCTTTCGATGAAATCTAATTACTTCAACAACAAACTTAGCGCGATTACTCCCGCAAACCAGACGCCACCAACCACAATCGTGATGCGGTCAAGGTTCTTCTCAACGACAGAGCTACCACCGTATGTGGATGAAACGCCGCCACCAAATAGATCGGATAGACCTGAGCCTTTTCCTTTATGTAGCAGTACCAAGAGGATCATCAATACGCTGGTGATGACTAGCAAGATCGATAACGCTAACTCCACGGAGAACACCTATGCTTTCAATTGAGCTTTAAATTGTTTTTACTTTTTTCATTTGCTAGCTATCAATTATCAATAGCTGGCCAGGTGAGAATTCTATCGCTACTACTAAGCCCCGACGGCCGCGTAGAACTTGGCGATTTTCGCGAATTCTTCCGGATCTAGGCTCGCTCCGCCTACAAGAGCGCCGTCAACATCAGGTTGCTTCATAATCTCAACCACGTTGGATGACTTAACCGAGCCACCATAAAGAACTCGACATTTCTCAGCAATCTCTTCTGAGCCAATTTCAACCATAGTGGCTCTAATCGCTTGGCAGACCTCTTGGGCATTTTCAGGGGTTGCCGTCTTACCAGTGCCGATTGCCCACACTGGTTCATAAGCGATCACAATCTTCTTTAACTCTGGCTTATGAAAACCTGCAAGTCCTGCCTTCACTTGAGCGACCACATGTGCGACATGATTTCCAGATTCACGGATTGATAAATCTTCGCCAACACAGAAAATTGGAGTTAGTTCGTTTGCAAGCGCTGCTTTGATCTTCTTATTTATTAATTGATCGCTTTCGCCATGGATTGAGCGACGTTCGGAATGTCCAATCACAACAAATGTGCAGCCTAACTTTGCCAACATTGAGCCAGAGATATCGCCTGTGAAGGCGCCGCTTGCTTCTGATGATAAATCTTGTGCGCCATATTGAAGACGTAAACGGTCTCCATCTACCAAAGTCTGAATCGAACGAATATCTGTAAATGGTGGCAAGATCGCAACATCAACGGCGTCATAATCTTTGTCATCTAGTGAATAGACCAACTTCTGCGCAACTGCGATCGCTTCAAGATGATTTAGGTTCATCTTCCAATTGCCTGCCATTAATGGTTTGCGCATTGTTCCTCCGTTTTTGTCCTAGCCATTACATGCCGTAATACTTAAAAGCCTAGCGCAGTTAAGCCGGGCAACTCTTTTCCTTCTAGATACTCGAGCGAGGCGCCGCCGCCGGTTGAGATATAACCGAATTGTTCGTCTGCAAAACCTAACTTACGTACCGCCGCTGCAGAGTCGCCACCTCCGACAACTGAGATGCCATCGACTTTAGTCAGCGCTTCGGCAACTACTTTGGTTCCGTTTGCAAAGTTTGGAAATTCGAAGACCCCCATAGGGCCATTCCAGAAAACAGTCTTGCAACCGACAACTGCATCTGCGAATTTCTTGGCAGATTCTGGTCCAATATCCAATCCGATTTGATCTGCAGGTATTTGATCTGTGCTAACCAGAGTTGGTTTGGCATCTGCAGCAAACTCTGGAGCAACAACAATGTCGGTTGGCAATAAGAGTTTGACGCCATTTTTCTCTGCAGTTGCAAGTAGACCTTTGACAGTATCGAGCATCTCGTCTTCACAGAGCGATTTGCCGATCTCCTTGCCCTCTGCCTTTAAGAAAGTGAACAACATGCCGCCACCGATTGCCAGCACATCAACTTTGCCAAGTAGATTTTCAATCACTGCTAATTTGTCAGATACTTTTGCGCCACCCAAAACCACACCATATGGGCGTACTGGGTTTTCAGTTAATTTTTTTAATACTTCAACTTCAGCGCTTACCAATAACCCAGCCGCATTTGGCAGTAATTTCGGTAGATCAAATACGGATGCATGCTTTCTATGTACCGCTCCAAAACCATCGCCTACATAAATATCGGCAAGTTCTGCCAATTGCTTGGCAAAGCTAGCTCTCTCGCTCTCCTCTTTAGAAGTTTCGGCTGCTGAGTAGCGAATATTCTCAAGTAGGAGTACTTCACCTGTATTCAATGATTTAGCTACATCTTTAACTTCATCGTTTACTACTGTGGCAACTGATTGGAATTTAATTTCTCGGCCCAAAAGTTCACCTAGTCGCTTTGCAATTGGAGCAAGCGATAGCTCGGGCTTTGCCTCACCTTTTGGTCGACCCAAATGAGCTGCAATTACTAAGGATGCACCCTTATCAAGCAGTAATTTAATGGTCGGTAAAGATGCGCGAATTCGACCATCGTCGGTAATCACGCCCTCCTTCAGTGGAACATTTAGGTCGCACCGAAGGAAGACGCGCTTTCCATTTACATCTAGAGCTGAGAGTTGAGACATCTAATTATTCGATAGCTTCTTTAAGGAGTTCTTGAGACTACTTAAAGGCTCTTACCAACTAGACCGATTAAATCAACTAGGCGGTTTGAGTAACCCCATTCGTTGTCATACCAAGATGCCACTTTTACAGTTGAACCAATCGCCTTGGTTAAACCAGCATCGAAGATTGATGAATGCGGGTCAGTCACGATGTCAGAAGAGACGATTGGATCTTCGGTGTAATACATGATTCCCTTAAGTGGACCTTCGGCAGCCTTCTTCATTGCAGCGTTGATCTCTGCAACTGTGACCTCTCTTGATAATTCGACAGTTAAATCGGTGATTGAACCAGTTGGGACTGGAACGCGAAGTGCGTAGCCATCAAGTTTGCCCTTTAGCTCTGGAAGCACCAAAGAGATTGCCTTAGCCGCCCCAGTCGAGGTTGGGATGATGTTGGTTGCAGCTGCGCGTGCACGACGGAGATCCTTATGAGGGAAATCCAAGATCACCTGATCGTTGGTGTACGCGTGAACCGTGGTCATTAGACCGCGCAAGATGCCGAACTCCTCGTGGAGCACCTTTGCAAATGGGGCTAAACAGTTAGTTGTGCAAGATGCATTAGAGATGATGTTGTGCTTTGCTGGATCGTAAGCGTTGTCATTAACGCCCATAACGATGGTGATGTCCTCATCGGTTGCTGGTGCTGAGATGATTACCTTCTTCGCGCCTGCTTGAATGTGCTTTGCCGCATCTGATGCCTTAGTGAAAATACCAGTTGATTCGACAACTACTTGGGCTCCAACAGAGGCCCAACCAAGAGCTGCGGGATCGCGCTCTGCAAAAACTTTGATGTTCTTTCCGCCAACTGTGATCGAACCTTCGCCCGCGCTAACTGCTACAGGCAGTCGACCCAAGATCGAGTCGTACTTCAGCAAATGCGCCAAAGTGGCAGTTGGTGTTAAATCATTAATTCCTACAATTTCGATATTTGGATTGTTTAGCGCGGCGCGGAAGAAGTTACGCCCAATGCGCCCAAACCCATTAATTCCGACTTTTACTGTCATTACCTGACCTTTCACATGAAAAAACCCAGCATGGGTAATCCACAACGCTGGGGTATGGCCTAAGCCTATCGCAAGGCCTCCAAATTACTAATTAGTATTTAGGAGTATTACGAAATATCTAGTTAATTAAGCATTAATTAAGCAGATCGGGCGATAAACCAGCCTCAGTATCTGGAATACCAAGCTCTGCTGCGCGTTTATCTGCCATTGCAAGAAGTCTTCGAATCCGACCGGCTATTGCATCTTTGGTCATAGGCGGAGAAGCTAAAGAACCCAATTCTTCTAGTGATGCTTGGCCATGATTAATACGTAATTCGCCCGCCTCTTTCAAATGATCCGGAATGGTTTCGCCAAGTATCTCCATCGCTCTTTGGACTCTAGCGGATGCAGCAACCGCAGCACGTGCGCTTCTACGTAAATTTGCATCATCAAAATTTGCTAGTCGATTTGCAGTAGCGCGAACTTCACGACGCATTCTGCGCTCTTCCCACGCCATTACTGATTCATGTGCACCAAATCTTGTAAGAAGTGCCCCGATTGCATCGCCATCTCTGATCACAACGCGATCTACTCCGCGGACTTCTCGTGCTTTTGCAGCAATTCCGAGCCTTCTAGCAGCGCCAACAAGTGCTAACGCTGCTTCTGGGCCGGGACATGTAATCTCAAGGGAAGATGATCTGCCAGGTTCAGTAAGTGATCCATGAGCGATAAATGCACCGCGCCATGCAGATTCCGCGTCGCAGATTGGGCCATTAACAACTTGCGGAGGTAGGCCGCGAATTGGTCGATTATGTGAATCAACAAGACCTGTTTGTCTTGCTAACGCTTCTCCATCTTCGATGACTCTGATTACATACCTTGAACCCTTACGAATTCCTGATGAAGAGATAACTGCTAAATCTGAATTATGGCCATATAGATCAGAGATATCTTTTCGTAACCTACGAGCGCTCTGCGCTGCATCTAATTCGACCTCTACGACAATCTTGCCTGCTGCGATATGTAACCCTCCAGCAAATCGGACCAATGCAGATACCTCTGCCTTACGACAGCAGGGCTTGGTGATTGGAAGACGGGTAAGTTCGTCTTTAACGCTTGAAGTCATCGCCATATTGACGTTATTCAACACCATTTCGATCGAAAATGTGTCGGAATTCTGAACTTAATTTAGATACATCGTGATGAATCGCACCTGGAGCTCTTCGCAAATCAGCGAGTATAAGTTCGCCACCGAAACCTTCAACCATTGCTTCAAGGTTCTTCTCATTGCGAATTCCAGAGCGGTCGGCAATCACATAATTAAATCGAAGCGATGGCGCATAATCATGGAGCAGTGCAAGATGTTCTTCGGGTGTATACCCGGCAAACTCATCACCCCCCACTGATGGATGTGCATCTAAATTCATGAGCAGAATCTTCTTCGCTTTTGTTGAAGAGAGAGCATCTCTCTGTGCTGGCACCATTAGATGCGGTAGCACGCTAGTTAACCAAGAACCTGGCCCCATAGTTATGTAATCAGCATCAGAGATTGCACGAAGAGACTCTGGTCTAGCTTGCGGATTCTCTGGAATTATTCGAATTGATTCCAGTTTACCTTTCGCAGTCGCCACCTCTTTCTGACCGCGCACCACGATTCTTCCAACGGTAGTTTGAAATGTTCCTTCTATATCCAGCGGAGTTGCAGCCATCGGTAATACTCTGCCAACTACTCGAAGTAATGAACCAACTCGATCAAGTCCTGCTACAAAATCTCCATCTCGATCCCAGAGCGCGGTCAATAAAAGATTGCCGACAGTATGTTGATTTAAATGGCCCTCACTTGTAAATCGATATTGGAGAATTTCAGCCCAACTACGCCCCCATTCATCGTCAGAACAGAGCGCAGTTAGCGCCATTCTCAAATCACCAGGAGGCAATATCTCAAACTCATCCCGAAGTCTTCCGGATGATCCCCCATTATCAGCAACAGTGACAATCGCAGTTATCTGATGCGTGATCTTTCTTAGTGAACTTAATGTAGCTGCAAGGCCATGACCTCCACCTAGCGCGACTACTTTAGGAGTTGAGAAATCTAATTGACTCATTCCCTACCAACATCACGATGCACGGCATGCGCTTCAATTAATAGTTGATCGGGTTTGCCGTTATCTACAGATAATTTCTTAGCTAACTCTTCCGCAACTGCAACGCTTCGATGCTTGCCGCCAGTGCAGCCAACTGCCAAAGTCAGATATTTCTTACCCTCCCTGAAATATCCAGCGCTCATCTGCTTTAAAAGCTCTGCATAATTTTCAATAATCTCAGTTACGCTATTTTGAGAGAGCACGTAGTTGCTAACGTCTTTATCTTGGCCAGTCTTTGGTCGCAATTCTGGTACCCAATGAGGGTTAGGGATGAATCTGCAATCTAAAACTAAATCTGCATCTACTGGGATCCCGTACTTATAACCAAAACTTAAGACGTTTATCCGAACCCCAGCAGCGCCATCTTGTTTGAAGAATTCAATAATCCGCTTCTCTAATTGGTGAACATTCAAGTTACTGGTATCGATTACTTGATCCGCTTCAGATCTTAAATCCTCTAACCTAGCCCGCTCTTTTAGAATTCCGTCCACCACTCTGCCCGTACCTTGAAGTGGGTGTGGCCTGCGAGTAGATTCGAAACGTTGCACCAATGCTTGATCGGATGCATCTAGAAAGAGAAGTCGATATTTCGCGCCTGCGCTCTTTAAGTTCTTGATTGCGCTACTTAAATCATCGAAATATTTACCAGCTCTGACATCGACTACCGCAGCGATTTTTGCAGCATCCGCTGTGTTGAAAAGATCAAGCACTAATGATGGTGGCAAATTATCGACAACATACCAACCAGAGTCTTCAAGTGCATGAGCGACGGTGGAGCGACCGGCTCCGGACATGCCAGTTACCAGTAATAGTTCGTTGCTCATGCTGTTATCTTCCTAGACCTGTCAAGCATTCTCAATTTCACCAGTCTCCATATCAACGCTCTCACTCTTGGTAGAGCTGGCGAGGTGTTGATGTATTGCGGTGGCAAGGCGAATCCCAATCCCTGGGGTCTTGGCGATATCTTCAATGCCAGCGCGCTTAATCGCAGAAACGGAACCAAACCGATCCAAAAGCGCTGCTCGCCTGGTTGGACCTAAATCATCAATCTCATCCAGAAGTGATTCCAACATGATTTTGGAGCGTCTTGATCTATGAAAAGTTATAGCAAACCTATGCGCCTCATCTCGCGCTCTCTGCAATAAATAAAGTCCTTCGCTATTTCTTGGCATGATCAATGGGTCAGGATCTGCAGGCAACCAGAGTTCTTCCAATCTTTTTGCTAAGCCAACGACTGCGATATCTGTAATTCCCAACTCCAGAAGCGCTCTCTCAGCTGCCGCCACTTGTGGCGCACCACCGTCGACAACAATCAAATTAGGAGCATAAGCAAACTTTCCAACGCTTTCACCGATTTCTACATTCTGATCTGAAAGCCATCGCTTCATACGTCGTGTGATGACTTGATGCATTGCCCTGGTGTCATCAGGTGCGGTATCGGTCTCGATAATAAAACGACGGTAATCGCTCTTCTTTGGTTGGCCATCTTCAAAGACCACCATCGAAGCCACAACGGTGGTGCCTGAAATATTCGAGATATCGAAACATTCGATTCTAAGTGGTGGTGAATCAAGCGCCAAAGTCTCTTGTATTTGCGTCAGTGCTTTACCACTAACAGCGGCATCGTTGGCACGCTTAGAGAGATATTGGATCAGTGAATACCTAGCATTTCTTTCGACAGTCTGTGATAACTCATATTTCTCGCCACGTTGCGGGAGCTTGATCTCAACTTTTGCACCTCTGATTTGGGTAAGTAGCTCTCCAAGATTGCTATCTACCTCACGGTTAATGATTAGTTCAGGTGGCAGTTCCTCTTCGGAGTAGATGCTTACGATGAAAGGCGTTAACTCATCTTCTCCTTCTGGAATTTCATTTTGATCCAAAATCCAACTTCTTGAACCCCTGATTGAGCCACCGCGTACTTTGAAAATCGATGCCGCTGTGTGGAGCCCCTCGCTGTAAAGTGAGATCACATCACTATTGATAGTCTCTGATAGCGCAGCATCGCTTGATTCGGTAGCGGTAGTCAGCGCTGAAATTTGATCACGCAGCCTGGCAGCTCGTTCAAACTCCTCTTCTTTTGCAGCTTGCGCCATCTCTTCTTCTAATATTGTGACCAAATCAGTATTGCCACTTGCTAGAAAACGATCCAAGCGTTCTGCTAGAGCTTTATGTTCATTCTCTGAAATCCAACCGACGCACGGCGCTGCGCACTTACCGATATCCCCCAATAAACATTGACGCTTTGTGGCTTTAGCTCTTTCGAAATTTCCAGCGGTACAACTTCTTACTGGGAAAACTTTTAACAGCGTATCGTGGGTAGTGCGTAGCGCCCAAGCTTGAATGTATGGTCCGTAATATTTAATGCCTTTGCGCTTCTCTTGTCTTGTAATGAAGAGCCTTGGATATTTATCATTTAAAGTAAGTGCAAGGTATGGATATGACTTATCGTCTCTAAAGCGGACGTTAAAGGGAGGTTTGTATTGCTTTATCCAGGTGTACTCAAGCTGTAACGCTTCAACTTCACCGCTAACGATTGTCCAATCGACTCTAACTGCTTTGCTAACCATGCGATCAGTGCGCTCTGGCAAACCACTTTGAAAATAGGTAGTCAATCGATTCTTTAAATTCTTTGCCTTGCCAACGTAAAGCACTTGATCCTTAACATCAAAGAAACGATATACGCCTGGCTCGTTTGGAATTTGCTCCGGTCGAAAATTAGCCGGCATCGCTACTTACTTCTAACTGCCTTTATAGGGGACTTTGCAGGGACTTGCTTCTTTGGGGCGCTCTTTCCTCGATTGTGGGCGAGAATCTCTTTGATGAATTGTCCGGTGTAACTATTCGCCACTTTCGCAACTGACTCTGGAGTTCCTTGGGCAACTACCTCTCCGCCTCTAAACCCACCTTCTGGTCCCATATCGATGATCCAATCTGCACTCTTAATGACATCCAAATTGTGTTCGATCACCACAACGGTATTGCCGGTATCTACCAAACGATTTAATACCACGAGTAACTTGCTAACATCTTCGAAATGCAACCCGGTTGTTGGCTCGTCAAGTACATAGATAGTTCTGCCGGTTGAACGTCTCTGTAACTCTGTTGCGAGCTTAACGCGCTGCGCCTCTCCGCCAGAGAGCGTCGGTGCGGATTGGCCTAGGCGCACATAACCAAGTCCGACATCGCATAAAGTCTTCAAATATCGAGCAATTGTCGGCACTGATTCGAAGAAACGATAAGCCTCTTCGATCGGCATATCTAAGACATCTGCGATTGTCTTACCTTTGTAGTGCACCTCAAGAGTCTCACGGTTATAGCGTGCACCGTGACAGACCTCGCAAGGCACATACACATCCGGCAAGAAATTCATCTCAATCGTAATAGTTCCATCGCCAGCACAATTTTCGCAGCGACCGCCTTTTACGTTGAAACTAAATCTTCCTTGTTGGTAGCCGCGTACCTTCGCTTCAGTGGTTTCAGCAAACAGTGCACGGACTTTATCGAAAACACCTGTATACGTCGCTGGATTTGATCTTGGAGTTCTTCCAATTGGTGACTGATCCACATGCACAACTTTGTCCAAATTATCAACGCCAGTTACTGTGCGATGACGACCCGCAACCATTCGTGCGCCATTTAATTTGTTGGCAAGTGAAACATAAAGAATGTCATTTACTAGCGTAGATTTTCCAGATCCAGAGACGCCAGTTACTGCAACAAATAGTCCCAGCGGGATATCGACATCAATATCCTTAAGGTTGTTCTCTTTTGCGCCTTTAACTGTGAGCTTACGTTTTGGATCTAGAGCTCTTCTAGCTGATGGAATCTCGATTGCTTTACGCCCTGAAATATAGGCACCGGTAATAGATTCTTTGCTATTAATCAGATCGTCATAAGTACCGCTAACGACAACTTTTCCGCCATGCTCTCCAGCGCCTGGACCAATATCCACGACCCAATCAGCAGTTCTGATCGTCTCTTCATCATGTTCGACCACAATCAAGGTGTTTCCTAGATTGCGAAGTCGAGTCAAGGTATCAATCAAGCGACGGTTATCTCTTTGATGTAGGCCGATACTTGGTTCATCGAGTACATAGAGCACGCCGACTAAGCCAGAGCCAATTTGCGTCGCCAATCTGATTCGTTGCGCCTCTCCACCTGAGAGCGATCCGGCAGCGCGCGAAAGCGTCAAATAATCCAGTCCCACATCCAATAAGAAACCTAGACGTTCATGAACCTCTTTCAGCACACGTTCTGCAATCTTTGCCTCACGTGCATTTAACTTGATGGCTTTTAAGAACTTGGCGCATTCATCAATTGAAAGTTCGCAGACCTCGTAGATGGATTTGTTGCCGATGGTCACAGCAAGAATCTCTGGCTTTAAACGCGCACCTTTGCAAACTGCACATGGAATCTCTCGCATGAAGGACTCATATTTATCTCGGGCGTATTCGCTATCTGTCTCTCCATGCTTCCTGTGGATGAATGGAATAACGCCTTCATAACCAGTTGAGTAATTACGAACTCTTCCGTAACGATTCTTGTATTTGACATGCACTTCGTAGTCATAGCCATGTAGAACTGCGGTCTTTGCCTTCTCGCTTAACTTCTTCCATGGGGTGTTTACCGAGAACTTAAGATCCGCTGCCAAACCTTCCAGAAGACGCATAAAGTACTCGCTTCCGCTGCTGGTAGACCAGAGCGCAATTGCACCCTCAGCGATCGAAATTGAATCATCCGGAATGATTAATTCCTCGTCGACTTCAAGCTTGGTACCTAAACCAGTGCATTCAGGGCATGCTCCAAATGGAGAGTTGAAGGAGAATGATCTTGGTTCTAACTCTTCGAAAGATAAACCGCAGTCATGGCAAGCTAAATGTTCTGAGTAAGTAAGCTCTTGTTTATCAATTACATCAAGTACCACGATGCCATTACCCAATTTCAAAGCAGTCTCGATGGAATCAGTAATTCGTGTCTTAGATTCTGGTTTCACCTGTAAGCGATCCACCACGATTTCGATGGTGTGCTTCTCTTGTTTCTTCAATTTCGGCGGTTCGGAGAGTTGAATAACCTCACCATCAACTCGCGCCCTAGAGAAACCTTGCGTGATTAACTCCTGCCAAACATCAGCAAACTCACCTTTTCTGGCACGAACCATTGGTGCCAGCACTTGGAATTTTGTTCCGGCTGGCAATTCAAGGATCTGATCAACAATTGCTTGCGGAGTTTGCCGTGCGACCTCCTTGCCACAATTTGGACAATGTGGCCGACCTGCGCGTGCAAAGAGCAGACGAAGGTAGTCATAAACCTCTGTGATTGTTCCGACTGTGGAACGTGGATTTCGGTTGGTGGATTTTTGATCAATAGAAACTGCTGGAGATAGACCTTCAATAAAGTCCACATCAGGTTTATCCATCTGCCCCAAGAATTGGCGCGCATAAGCTGATAGTGATTCGACGTATCTGCGTTGTCCTTCAGCAAAGATGGTGTCAAATGCCAAAGAAGATTTACCAGAACCAGATAATCCCGTGAAAACAACTAGCGCATTTCGAGGCAGCTCCAGAGAAACATTCTTCAAATTATGTTCGCGTGCGCCTCGAACTACTAATTTTTCATGTTCAGCCAATTAATTTGCCTCTTCCATCGCCCGTAGTTCGCGCTTTAAATCTTTGATCTCATCGCGTAAACGCGCTGCCAGTTCGAATTGGAGTTCGCTTGCTGCGCTTCGCATCTGATCGGTGAGCGACTCTATCAACGCTAGCAACTCTTGTCGTGGCAGCGAAGTCAGACTCTTTGTATGCACTCCAATTGCAGGAGTCTGGCTACGATTCTTGCCAGCTAGAAGTAGGTCGGTATCGGCCTCTTCTTTCGCAATCAACTCCGTGATATCTGAAATCTTCTTACGAAGTGGTTGTGGATCAACGCCAAGTTCTTTGTTGTAAGCAATCTGTTTAGCTCTTCTGCGGTTGGTCTCATCGATAGCCTTCCGCATCGAATCGGTGATGTTATCTGCGTACATATGGACTTCACCCGAAACATTTCGGGCCGCGCGACCGATGGTTTGGATTAAAGAGGTGGCAGAGCGTAGGAAGCCTTCTTTATCCGCATCAAGAATTGAAACTAAAGATACTTCCGGTAAATCTAGACCTTCGCGAAGTAAGTTAATTCCGATCAGAACATCATATTCACCTAGACGAAGCTCGCGAAGCAATTCAACTCTTCTCAAGGTATCGACTTCTGAGTGCAAATATCGAACTCGGACCTTACGCTCTTGAAGGTATTCAGTTAAATCTTCTGCCATCTTTTTGGTTAAGGTTGTAACAAGCGTTCTTTCGTTGCGTTCTGCTCGTGCATTTATCTCTCCCAAGAGATCATCAATCTGACCACGAATTGGCTTAACCACGATCTTTGGATCAACTAATCCGGTTGGTCTAATAACTTGTTCGACAAACTCTCCGCCAGTCTTTTCAAGTTCATACTTGCCAGGTGTTGCTGATAAGTAGACCTTCTGCCCTACTCTCTCTAAGAATTCTGGAAACTTAAGTGGGCGATTATCCATAGCGCTAGGTAAGCGAAATCCATGTTCGACCAAGGTTCGTTTTCTAGATGCATCGCCTTCATACATCGCGCCAATCTGTGGCACTGTCACATGGCTCTCATCCACCACCACTAAAAAATCCTCAGGAAAGTAATCCAAAAGACAATTGGGAGCGCTTCCTGGAGGCCGATCATCCAAATATCGTGAATAGTTTTCAATGCCACTGCAGAAACCGAGTTGCTGCATCATCTCCATGTCGAAGGTAGTGCGCATACGAAGTCTTTGAGCCTCTAACAATTTATTCTCACGTTCGAATTTGGAAACTTGCATCTCCATGTCTGCTTCGATTTCACCTAATGCGCGCTTCATGGTCTCTGGCCCTGCTGCATAGTGAGTGGCTGGAAAGATGTACATCTCCTCTTCATCACGGATGATTTCGCCAGTTAATGGATGTAACGTGGTTATCCGTTCGATTTCATCGCCAAACATCTCGATTCGAAGCGCCAACTCTTCGTACATCGGAATAATTTCAATTGTGTCGCCTCGGACCCTGAACGTGCCGCGTTCGAATGCCAAGTCATTTCGCTTGTACTGGATATCTACAAACTTTCGAAGCAGAGTATTGCGGTCAATCTCTTCTCCGACTCGAAGTTGCACCATTCGATCTACATATTCCTGAGGGGTTCCCAAACCATAAATACATGAAACTGTCGCAACAACAATTACATCTCGACGCGTAAGCAGAGAGTTGGTAGCAGAGTGACGTAATCTCTCCACCTCGGCATTTACGCTGGAATCTTTCTCGATGAAGGTATCGGTCTGCGGAACATAAGCTTCTGGCTGGTAATAATCGTAATAACTTACAAAGTATTCAACGGCATTATTTGGAAATAGCTCTCGAAATTCATTTGCCAATTGAGCTGCCAAAGTCTTGTTATGGACAAGTACCAATGTTGGTCTTTGTAGCCGTTCAATCAACCATGCAGTGGTCGCAGATTTACCGGTACCGGTAGCGCCAAGTAGCACCACATCCTGTTCGCCAGAATTGATTCTGCGAACTAACTCCTCAATCGCCTCCGGTTGGTCTCCAGCCGGTTGATAATCTGAAACCACCTGAAATGGTGCAACCCTGCGCTGCAGATCAGTTACCGGGCGCATTTAGCTCTTCCCAAATTGCTTCAACTTTACGTAATAAATCTTCTTCATCGCCATCATTTTCGATTACTTTGTGGGCAATTGCTCGACGTTCAGCTTCACTTGCTTGATTAGCGATTCTTCGATCAATCTCACTTTGAAAGAGTCCTCGAGCTTTTAATCTGTTGACCCGCGCATCAAGTGGCGCTTCCACTGTAATTACTTGATCAAACTTTGCAGCGGAATTGGTTTCAACAAGTAGCGGGATTTCATAGATCAAAATCTCATCTTCACCCAATGACTTTCGGGCATCGGCTAAGGCAGATTGCACCTTTGGATGAATAATTCCTTCGAGTATTTGACGCTGCTTCGAATCTGAGAAGATGATCTCGCCCAATTTTCTCCGGTCGATATCCCCATCTTTTAAGATTGCGTCTCCAAATGCCGCCACCACTTCATCAAAGCCTGCGCTACCTCTTTCGATAGCTGCGCGCGCCAATTGATCGGCATCAATTACTTGTGCGCCAAGGGTAAAGAAATAATTGGCAACTAGAGATTTACCGGCTCCTATGCCACCAGTTAGCGCAATTACCTTCATGATTTAAGCCTATCGTTATGAAAAATGCCCCGTGAAATCTCACGGGGCATTTTTCGTTAAGAAACTACTTTTACCAATT
>CAZYJU010000002.1:15326-53735 GCA_964647945.1 uncultured Actinomycetes bacterium
ATGCCCCGTGAAATCTCACGGGGCATTTTTCGTTAAGAAACTACTTTTACCAATTTAATTAGCAGGATTACTCTGCAGGAGTTGCATCGGCTGCCTCTGCGACCTTTGCTGCCTCCTTCTGCTTCTTATGTGCCATGAATCTCGCTTGAGCTTCAGCGTATTGACGCTCCCACTCTTCGCGTTGAGTTTCGTATCCTGGTTTCCACTCTTGGGCATCTGCATCAAAGCCTTCTGGATAGATGAAGTTGCCCTCGGCATCGTAACGAGCTGGCATGCCGTATTGAGTTGGATCGAAAGCTTCCACTTCAATCTCAGCGCCTTCGTTAGCTTGCTTTAGAGATAGCGAGATGCGACGACGCTCAAGATCAATATCGATGATCTTTACGAATAATTCATCGCCAACTTGTACAACCTGCTCTGGAATCTCTACGTGGCGCTCTGCTAGTTCGGAGATATGCACCAAACCTTCGATTCCTTCATGAACGCGAATAAATGCGCCAAATGGAACTAGTTTGGTAACTACACCTGGGACCACAGTATTAATTGTGTGGGTGCGAGCAAATGCTTGCCATGGATCTTCTTGAGTTGCCTTAAGTGATAGCGAAACACGTTCGCGCTCAAAATCAACTTCTAGAACTTCAACCGTTACTTCGTCGCCAACTTCGACAACCTCAGATGGATGATCGATATGCTTCCAAGAAAGTTCAGAGACGTGAACTAAACCATCAACACCGCCAAGATCTACGAATGCACCAAAGTTCACGATTGATGAAATTACACCAGTGCGAACTTGGCCCTTCTGTAATTGATTTAGGAAAGTGGTACGTGACTCTGACTGGGTCTGCTCTAAGTAAGCGCGACGTGATAGAACTACGTTGTTACGGTTCTTATCAAGTTCGATGATGCGAGCTTCAACGGTCTTGCCAATGTATGGTGATAGATCGCGAACTCGGCGCATCTCAACAAGTGAAGCTGGCAAGAATCCACGAAGTCCGATATCTACAATCAAACCGCCCTTGACTACCTCGATGACAGTTCCGGTTACGACCTCGTCGCGCTCCTTCTTGCCTTCGATCTCGCCCCACGCCTTTTCATATTGCGCGCGCTTCTTTGAAAGAATTAAACGCCCTTCTTTATCTTCCTTTTGAAGAACTAGGGCTTCGATACTCTCTCCAACTTTGACCAATTCATTTGGATCAATGTCATTGCGAATTGATAATTCGCGGGATGGGATAACACCCTCTGTTTTATATCCGACGTCTACTAGAACTTCGTCGCGATCTACTTGGACGATTACGCCTGTAACAAGATCGCCGTCATTGAAATTTCGGATTGTGCCTTCGATTGCGGCAAGAAAATCTTCTGCTGAGCCGATGTCATTGATTGCAATGCTTGGTGAGCTCAGTTTGTTTGATGTGGTCAAGATACTCCGTAGGGATAGATTAAGTAGTAGGAATGGGCGTCAATGGATTTAACACTCAACTTGCGAAGGGCAAGTTTATGCTTGGCCCTGATTAGGGGCAAATTGGTGATGAATTCACGCTTAAATGATTTAGGCTAGCGGTAGTTCTGAGGAAGAGATGAAACAATATCTAGAAATTTTTAAGATTCCGCTTGCGCGAAACCTCTTAATCGCTGCAACTCCGGCTCGTCTGGCCTACTCGATGATCGGCCTTGCGATCTTCTTCAAAACTGAGCGGACTTTAGATTCCATCCCACTTGCTGGTCTGGCACTTGGACTAAATGCGCTAGCTGGTTCATTAACTGCAGGAATTCGCGGTAGCGTCATAGATCGATTTGGACAGAAGTGGCCGATTCGTATTTTGGTACCAGGTTATGCGCTCGGAATCATCGCTTTAAATGTTGCAGAGAGTAAAACTTCTATTTTGCTATGGGCTTTTGTGCTTGGTGTATCTGCCCCACCAATCAATCTCTCTGTGCGTCCACTTTGGAAACAAATTGTTGGTGATCAACTTGTAAGAAATGCATATGGGCTGGATACCGCGGTGATGAATAGCGTCGGCGTGATCGGTCCAGCGATTGCCACAACTGTTTCGCTCTCATCTCATCCTGGTTACGCACTTGGATTCTGTTCAGCGCTAATGATTTTAGGTGGTATCGGATTAGAGATCACCATCAACCACCGAAACTGGTTTACTGAAAAGAAAGATCCTGCAGAAGGAAAACTTTGGAAGATCCCAGCCATAAGATTATTGATGATTGAAGGTGCATTTATTGGACTTGGCTGGGGATTCTTTGACATCGGAATTCCTGCCTATGCAACGTTAGAAGATGTACCTCATCGAACCGCATGGTTATTCTCGATTATGAGCCTTTCGACTGTCATTGGCGGACTGGTTGCTGGATTAATCAAACGGAAGCGTTCGGCATTTAAAACTATGAGAATTACTTACTGTGGCTGGTTCATATTCTCTCTGCCGCTTTACTTCACTTACCCAGATTGGTCCTTAGCTGTAGTTGGAGCTCTACTAGGCTTAACAGGTGGCGCGCTACAGGTTTTCTACTTCGAGGTTTTGGATGCCGTGCGTCCACAAGGAAGTGCCACTGCATCGCTCGGTTGGCTCTGGACTATTGAAGGTTCGATGGCTGCACTCGGAAGTGCAATCGGTGGCTATATTGCAAAGGAAGTATCGCCACAAGCATGTTTGGCAGTAACCACATTGATGTTATCAATCGGATTTTTGACTCTAAATTTGGGACGTAAACGATTTGCAGCCGCAGATGTTGTTCTAGAAGGTTAAACGATAATTATTAATGCTCTGCTGCATGCCAGCTTGAGCCATGTCCGACATTTACCGAAAGCGCTACCTTAAGCGGATAAGCCGCACCCATTTCACGTTTTACTAGTTCTTGCAAAACCGAAAGCTCAGAATCGACATATTCAAAGAGCAGCTCATCGTGTATCTGCAGAAGCATCCTAGATTTCAACTTCTCCTTCTTAATTGCAGCATCTACTCTTAACATCGCTAATTTAATGATGTCGGCAGCGGTGCCTTGAATGGGCGCATTTAGAGCCGCCCGCTCTGCGATCTCTCGCTTAAATTTGTTCTCACTTTGCAAGTCAGGTAGATATCTACGTCGCCCCATCAAAGTTTCGGTGTACCCGTCTTTCTTTGCTTGAACCACGACCGTAGCTAAATAATCGCGAATCCCACCAAAGCGTTGGTAATAGCGATCCATCAAGTCGCTGGCCTGACCTGGAGAGATATCTAATTGTTGCGATAGACCAAATGCGCTAAGTCCATACGCCAAGCCATAAGACATGGCTTTAATTTGTCTGCGCATTTCTGGATCAACTTCAGTTGGCTTAACACCAAAAACCAAAGATGCCACAGTGGAATGTAGATCTTCACCAGTTGCGAAAGCTTCAATTAATTTCTGATCTTCTGCTAGATGGGCCAAGATCCTCATTTCAATCTGGCTGTAATCTGCTGTGAAGATTCCATCGAAACCGTTTCCAGCCACAAATCCATCGCGAATCTTCTTACCTAACTCCGTCCTAATTGGAATATTTTGCAAGTTAGGCCCAGTTGAAGAGAGACGTCCGGTTGCAGCAACTGTCTGTTGGAAGTGGGTGTGAATTCTTCCATCTTGCTTTACCTCTGAGAGCAAACCTTCAACAACGCTCTGTAATTTGCTCGCCTCCCTGATTTTTAGAAGGTGCTCTAGAACTGGATGCTTCGTCTCGGAAAAGAGCCATTGCAAACTTTCCGCATCGGTGGTGTAGCCAGTTTTGATTCGTTTAGTTTTAGGCAATTTAAGTTCATCAAAGAGCACTACCTGCAACTGTTTTGGAGAGGCCACATTAAATTCATGGCCAACTGCTTTGTAGGCACTTTGCGTATGACTTGAGACCTCAGCAAGCAATTCATCGCTCTGTTGTTTCAAAGTCTTCTTATCTATGGCTACACCGATTCGCTCCATCTCGGCCAACACTTCTGATACTGGGAGCTCTAGTTCAATCAAAAGTTTTAGCGCGCCTCGTTGATCCAGCTCACTTTCAAGTCGCGCCTTTAATTCAAAGAGGCTTGCAGTCTTTGCTGCTAGAGATCCATCAGATAAACCCCAGCGCTCCAAAATCTCTGAAACTTCAGTTAATCGATTGCCGGGATCTACTAAATAGCTAGCCAGTGCAACATCAAATATAACTCCATTAAAGTCCATAGTTCGCGCTAAAGATTTAGAGTCATGTGAGATCTTTGGGATTTTTGGATCTGCAAGCCACGAACCAACTTCATCCGACATCACCAAGAAAACTTCACTAGGTGAGAGCGCAACTGCATATGAATTAAGTCGCTCGTCCAATAACTCAAAGAGGACTGCAATTTCACCTTTATGCATCTCGATTCGAGCGCTTACCTCATCAGGAGTAGAGAAGTTGGTATCGACAGGAGCGTGCGATTCTGGCTTGCCGGGTAACTTTGCAAGCAGGCTTCGAAATTCAAGTTTGCTGAAAATTTCGCGTAAGGCTTCGGTATTAAATTCTTGCCAAACTAATTCATCTAACGAGAAATCAATTGGGACATTTGAAACTAGGTGCGTTAATTCGTGGTTTCGTAAGACTGAGTCGATATTTGCTCGCAAAGAATCCCCGACTTTGCCACCGACCTCATCTATCTTTGCAATCAAATTTTCAAGGGATCCATATTCGATAATCCACTTGGCAGCCGTCTTCTCTCCGACACCTGGGATGGATGGCAAGTTATCGCTAGGGTCTCCGCGAAGCGCTGCAAAATCCGGATACTGTTCTGGAGTCAGTGAGTATTTTTCAAGTACCGCTTCTGGTGTCATCCGCGCCATTTCTGAGACGCCCTTCTTTGGATAGAGCACCGTGATCTGTCTGCTTACTAATTGGAAACTATCCCTATCCCCCGTACATATTGAAACTTCATAACCGTCGTTTACTGCCGCTTTTGAAATAGTTGCCAAGAGATCATCAGCCTCAAAACCTTCTAAGGAAAATTCTTTGATATTCATTGCTTTTAATAAGTCATGTAGCAGTGGTATCTGAGATCTGAATTCATCGGGAGTTGCACTACGAGTGGCCTTGTACTCTGGAAATTTCTCCGACCTAAAGGTTTTACGAGAGACATCAAAAGCCACGGCTAAATGAGTTGGTTTCTCTTCTTTAATCAAACTCATGATCATATTTGCAAAACCATAGATTGCATTTGTATGTTGCCCACTTGCAGTGGTGAAACTATCTACTGGCAGTGCAAAGAAAGCGCGATAAGCCATAGAGTGGCCGTCAATCAATAAAAGGCGCTTCACGGGTTTATCTTAATGATGCGCATCCAACTACTAGGTGTATCTTTCGGATATGGAAAATGCAGATTTCATGGAGGCTTTGAACGGTCGTGGACAAGCCGCTTTAGATAAAAAAATGGGAATCAAAATTCTTGAAGCCACCCCACTGAGACTTGTTGGAACGATGCCTGTTGAAGGGAACACTCAACCACTTGGCTATCTTCATGGTGGAGCAAATGTGGTTTTAGCTGAATCGCTTGGTTCAATCGGAACATGGCTTCATGCTGGACCAACAAAGAAGATTGTTGGAATCGATATCAACGCCACTCATCACAAGAGCGCAACCTCTGGCATCGTCACTGCTGTAGCAACTGCAATTTCTTTAGGTCGCACCCTTTGCAGCTACAACATAGAGATTTCAAATGAAAAAGGTCAAAGAACCTGTACTGCGAGAATTACCTGTTTAATCTTGAATGATTAAAAGATCTCGTGCGCACCTGTTCCGAGATATGCAGATTTAACGTGTGGATCGTTTAATAGATCTTTTGCATTCGCCTCTTTGGTAATAGAGCCTGTCTCAAGCACATAAGCGCGATGAGCTCGGTTTAGCGCTTGTTGAGCGTTCTGTTCGACCAAGAGAATCGTTACACCTTGCTTATTGATCTCAGTGATGATTCGGAAGATATTTGCAATCATCTGTGGCGCAAGACCCATTGAAGGCTCATCAAGTAAGAGAACTTTTGGGCGCGCCATTAGCGCGCGACCAATTGCCAACATCTGCTGCTCGCCACCAGAGAGCGTTCCGCCAGTTTGAGAAGCGCGCTCCTTTAGCCTTGGAAATAGATGGTAAACATTCTCTAGATCTTGTTCGATTTCAGCTTTCTTCATCTTCAAGTGGTACTTACCCATCTCAAGATTTTCGAGCACAGTCATACCTGGAAAGACTCCACGCCCTTCTGGCGCTTGAGATATTCCGAGATGCACGCGTTGGTGTGCAGGCACTTTCGAAATATCTTGACCGTCAAAGATGATTGCGCCAGAGCTAACTGGACGAAGGCCTGAGATGGTCTTCAAAGTTGTAGTTTTACCAGCGCCATTTGCGCCGATCAATGTGACAATCTCGCCTTGATTTACCGTTACAGAGATGCCTTTGATAGCTTCGATTTTTCCATAGTGCACATGTAGATCTTTAATTTCAAGACGCATCTTCAGGTACTCCTAGGTAAGCCTCGATAACTCGTTTATCATTTTGAACTACCTCTGGTAGTCCGTCGGCGATCTTCTGTCCGAAGTCGATAACAACTACTCGGTCTGAAACGCCCATAACCAAAGACATATCGTGCTCGATTAATAAAACTGTATAACCAGCATCACGAATCTTTCTGATGGTCTTCGCTAATTCCACTTTTTCAGATGGATTAAATCCAGCAGCAGGCTCATCAAGAAGAAGTAGTTTTGGCTCTGCCCCTAATGCGCGAGCAATCTCAAGGCGACGCTGAACTCCGTAAGGAAGATTCTTCGCCAAGCGATCTGAGTACTCTCCGATTCCGATGAAGTCCAAGAGCTCCTGTGCGCGTTCGCGACCCTTCTTCTCTTCACGTCTTGATCTGGGAGTGCCAAATAATCCACCAACTAGACCAGAACCTTTATGGGTATCGGTTGCAGTGATTACATTCTCAAGTGCAGTCATGTCGCCCCAAAGACGAATATTCTGGAAGGTGCGTGCAATTCCGCCACGTGTGATCTTGTAACGCTTGATCCCTTTAATTGATTTATCTTCGAAGACGATGTCACCCTTGGTGACTTGGTAAACGCCAGTGATCACATTGAAGATTGTGGTCTTACCGGCGCCATTTGGTCCGATTAAGCCCAAAATCTCTTGCTTCTTGATTTCAAAAGTAACATCGTTGAGAGCAGTTACGCCTCCGAACTGCATGGTCACGTTCTGTAATTTAAGAATTGGCTCGCTCATGATTTACCTTGGCTACCTTTCTCCGGAAGCGCCTTTTCACGTTTCTTACGAGGTAACAAACCATCTGGGCGTAGGTTCATCATGATTACAAGAACTGCACCAAATACCAAGAGACGTGCATCCGAAATGAAACGAATACGATCTGGTAGATAACCCAAAATCACGGCACCCAAAATCACGCCCCAGATATTTCCCATTCCACCGAAAACCACACATGCCAAGATCAGAATTGAAACTTGCAAAGTGAAATTATCTGGTGAGATGAAGAGCGTCTTTGATGCATAGAGCACGCCAGCTGCACCGCCCACTGAGGCGCCAAGCACGAATGCCCAAATCTTGTAACGGAAAGTTGGAACTCCCATCAACTCTGCTGCATCTTCGTCTTGGCGAATTGATTCCCAAGCGCGACCTGCACGACGAACAGATAAACGGCGGATCATCCAGATGGTTAGCAAGATGATGATTAAGAATGTCCAGTAATAAAGACGATGGTTATCGAATGTGTATTCGAGACCAAATACTTTAGGTGGAGTCGGGATTCCGATGATTCCGTTTGCTCCACCAATTGACTTCAAATTAAGTGCAGTGATTCGGACAATCTCACCAAATCCCAAGGTGATAATCGCCAAATAGTCACCGCGAAGTCGAAGCGCTGGGACTCCAAGAATCAAGCCAGCAAACATCGCCATCGCAATACCGATCGGCAAGATCTCCCAAGTATTTAATCCGGTCTTAGTGCCTAATAAGCCCATGGTGTAAGCGCCAATTGCGAAGAAGGCTACATAACCTAGATCTAGCAGACCGCTCTTTCCGATTACGATATTTAGACCAAGCGCCATAATCACGAAGATCGCGACTGGATAAACAAGTACCGATGCATATTCTGCAACCGGAGTATTTAGGAAGGTGCCACCTAGTAAAGGCAGTGATGCTGCAACTGCAATTCCGCTAAGTGCAATCAATACTCGAACTGGACGGCTTGAGCGCTCCCAGATTCCGGCGCCCCAATCTCGAAGATTAAACATCATGCCCTCGTCTGCGTAATAGCTTCACCGAATACGCCATTCGGACGGAAGTAGAGAACCAGAACTAGTACTAGGAATACGGTTACGGCTTTCCATTGAGTTCCTAGGAAGAATGATGCATAAGTCTCAAGTAACCCTAAGGAAATTCCGCCGTAGAAAGCGCCACGGATATTTCCAATTCCGCCAAGGATTGCTGCTGTAAAGGCGGCGATACCTAAACCGAAACCAATATTAAACACGGTGTTCTCATACTTTAGAACATAGAAGAAACCTGCCGCACCGGTCATGATGCCACCAATTAAGAAGGTTCCGGAGACTACAAAGTTTAAATTAACGCCCATCAACTTCGCGGCATCTTCGTTCATGGATACTGCACGAATTGCTTTTCCAAGACGAGTGCGCTGCACGAATTGATTGAGGATGATGTACAAAATCAGACCAGCAAAAATGATGATGATGTTATCTAGGCGTAGGTCAGCGCCAAAAAAAGTACCTAACGACTTCTTCTCCATAAATCGAGGGCTTCCGACATAGCGAGAGTCGGTAAGAATTCTCATGAACTCTGCTAAAACGATTGACATACCGATCGCAGAGATAAGAGGCGCTAATTTATTGGAACCGCGATTACGAAGTCTGCGGTAAGCGACTAGCTCTAGCAAAATTGAAAGGACGCCTGAGAGCAACATTGAGGCTAGCAAGCAGGCTAGCAAGACTGTGACCAATCGAAGGCCGGTCACTGGTTCGGAGCTCTGGGTAAACCCGAAGAGGTCACGCGCAACAATTACTGTTGCAAATGTTCCGTACATGAAAATTTCTGAGTTGGCGAAATTGATCATGCGGAGAACGCCATAAACCATGGTGTAGCCAAGCGCAATTAATACATAGATAAAACCAAGGCTTAGACCACCAAGTGTTAGCGAGGCGAATTGATCCTGAAAATTACTGAGCACTTGCACACTTTCTTAAAACATTTTTGAATTTTTAAAACGTAGCACCTAGAGCATAAACCCTAGGTGCTACGTTCTTTAATCTATTCGCTATTTTTTAGCGATTATTACTTTACTGCTCCAGTGAACTTGATAGCTCCACCCTTGATTTCGAAGCCGTTCATAACGCCACCGGCGTTATCTCCGTACTGATCGAAAGAAAGGTTGCTACCTGAGATCGACTTGCCCTTGTAGGCCTTAACGCACTTAAGCATTGCCGCGCGAGTTGAAACACCCTTTGCGATGCAGCTTAGGAATACGTTGGTTGCATCGATTGATTCTGCAGCATATGTACCTGATGAAACGCCCATCTTCTTCTTGAAATCTGCTTCAAGCTTTGCAGAGATCTCTGATAGAGGAACAGTTCCACCGGTTAGGCGTACACCTTCAAGGATTGATGAGCTAGCCAAAGTCAAAATACCTGGGCTTAGAACACCATCGCCACCAGCAAGGATTCCGGTATAACCAGAGTCACGTAGCTGACGGAAGAGTGTTGCTGCCTGTGCGTAGTAACCAGTGAAGATAACTACGTTTGCGTTTGCTGACTTAACCTTAGAGATGGTTGCAGACCAGTCGGTTGTTGAATCTGGAACAGAATCCTTACCCGCGATCTTTGCACCGCTCTTCTCCATGTACTCAACTAGACCAACACCGTATGGTGACTGATCGTCAATTACATAAACAACTGGTGATGAGACGCCCTTGGTCGCTAACTTGTATAGCGCTGGACCCTGAACACGGTCAGTTGGTGGTACGCGGTGGAAAACTGGGAATCCAATGTATCCCTGTGCTGGATCGGTGATTGACACACGAGTCGCAGATGGAGAGATCAATGGAAGATTTGTTTGCTTGTAGAAAGGTAGTGAGTTGATTGTTGCGCCTGAGTATGCAGGTCCAACCAAGCCGATGATCTTTTTGTTAGATGCAGTACCTGGAGCAACCTTCGCTGCTTCGGTTCCGCTTCCTTGATCGTCAACTGCAACTACATTTACCTTGTACTTGTTCTTGTACTTTGCATTGAATAGCGCAACAGCGTACTTAACGCCATTAAGTTCGTCGATACCGACCTGAGCTTCTTCACCGGTGAGTGGGCCCTGGAATGCGATAGTGACGGTCTTTGCTGCAGCACTTGATGCTGGAGCAAGCGCAACTGCAGTTCCTGCTGCAAGCGCGATTGCGGTAGCAACAGAGATAATGCTTTGCTTCTTCATTTATTGCCTTTCATTCATGATCATGTCCCTGGGAGAGGGAGGGGTAAAGGTTAATTCAGGCTCACCCTATAGACAAGGCAGTTTTTGGTAAAACTTAGATAACAAACGATGCTTTTTTATCTATTTTTACATCTATCTATCAATTTGGGCGCTGGGGTCGATGACGGCCATTGCGACCTCTTTCATCGAAAGGCGGCGATCCATCGCTGCTCGTTGAATCCAGGAGAAGGCTTCTGGCTCAGAGAGGTTCAGCGCTTGCATCAGAATCCCCTTTGCGCGATCAATCAATTTTCTTGTCTCTAAGCGTTCATTTAAATTTGAAACTTCGGCAGCTAACGCATTCATCTGCAGATACCGACTAGCTGCAATCTCAATCGCTGGAATCAAATCATTGATTGTAAAAGGCTTCAATATATATGCCATCACTCCTGCGGCATTAGCGCGCTCGACCAACTCACGTTGGCTAAAGGCAGTCAACATCAGCACTGGAGTTGATTTAACGATCGTCTCTGCCGCAGCTAGCCCATCCATGATCGGCATATTGATATCTAAGATCGCTAAATCGGGATTATGTTTTTGATTTAGATTAATCGCCTCTTGGCCATTGCTAGCTTCTGCAACGACTTCATAGCCTGCCTCGCGCAACATCTCAACGAGATCTAGGCGAATTAACGCCTCGTCTTCGGCGACGAGAATCTTCATGTGCCCCGAGTCGGATTCGAACCGACACTATGCAGTGTTTGAGACTGCCCTCTCTACCGTTGGAGTACCGAGGCGCAACTTATTTAACGAAGTTTATGCGATGAATGCAGCAGAAATCTAATTGCGATATGCAGCAGCGCGACCACCGATGGCATCGCCAATTACATGCACTCGCACCGCATTGGTGGAACCTGGGATTCCGGGGGGCGCGCCCGCAACGATGACCACGGTATCGCCAATCTGCGCTTCACCATGTTCAATCAACCATTGATCAACTTGCTTGACCATGTCATCGGTGTGAGCAACAGTTGGAACAATTCCGGGTTCAACTCCCCAAGAGAGCGCGAGTCGATTGTAAGTACCTTCTACAGGAGTAAGTGCCAAGATTGGGATCGCATTTCTGAACATCGCCATACGCCTCGCGGATTCTCCACTCTCAGTGAAGGCCACTAAATATTTGGCATTTAAAGTATCTCCGATCTCAGTTGCCGCCTTAGTGATTGCTCCACCTTTGGTAGTTGGCTTGGCATCTAACGCAGTGATTCGATCTAAAGCTTTTGATTCAGTGTGTTCGATGATTCGAGCCATTGTTTTGACAGATTCAATTGCAAAATCACCGACTGATGTCTCACCGGATAACATCAAGGCATCCGCACCATCTAAAACCGCATTTGCACAATCTGTTGCTTCGGCACGAGTTGGTGTGCTGTTTGTAATCATCGAATCAAGCATCTGGGTCGCCACAATTACAGGCTTTGCAGCAGCACGCGCCAAAGCTACGCAGCGCTTCTGAACCAATGGCACCTCTTCAATTGGAAGTTCGACTCCAAGGTCGCCTCGAGCCACCATGATCCCATCGAATGCAGCCACAATCTCTTCTAGTTTTTCGACCGCTTGTGGCTTCTCAATTTTTGCAATAACTGGAAGACGAACGCCAACTTCATCCATAATTTTATGTACATCGTTAATGTCTTTAGCATCTCTAACAAAAGAGAGCGCAATAAAGTCGACACCTGCACGTAATCCCCAGCGCAAATCCTCCATGTCTTTTTCTGAGAGCGCTGGCACTGAAACTGCTACACCTGGAAGATTAATACCTTTATTGTTAGAAACCATTCCTGGTTCGATGCACTTAGTTACGACGTCGTTACCTTTTACTTCAACTACTTCGACAGTGACTTTGCCATCATCAATTAATAGCCGATCTCCCGGTTTGCAATCACCTGGAAGACCTTTAAATGTTGTACTAACTCGCTCTTTGGTTCCGGCAATTTCTTCAGTGGTAATTGTGAAAATATCACCGCGCGATAATTCATGAGGACCATCTGCGAATTTACCTAATCGAATTTTCGGGCCCTGTAAATCCACAAGGATTGCAACTGGACGATTTGCTTCTTTGGCAGCTCTTCGCACTCGATCCAATCGATTTTGGTGTTCTTCATAACTGCCGTGAGAGAGATTTAGGCGAGCCATATTCATCCCCGCTTCGATCAATAACTTGACCCGTTCCGGCGCTTCAACAGCTGGGCCCATAGTGCATACGATCTTCGCGCGGCGCATCTTCTATTCTCTACTCTCTTCTATATTCTCAATTGCAAAAGTTACACGGTTAAACGGTTAGTGGCCTTGAGGTTGGTTCAATAGGAGCTGGCAATTGAGTACCACCAGTTAAATACCGATCCACGGCACTTGCAGCGCTTCTACCTTCCGCGATTGCCCAAACGATCAGAGACTGTCCGCGACCAGCATCGCCTGCCACGAAGATGCCTTCTTCGGAGCTTTGAAAATTCTCGTCGCGCTTTATATTTCCACGTTCATCAATTTGTACTTCTAGTTGTTTAATCAATTCGTTCTGTTCTGGACCAGTAAAACCCATAGCCATAAATACAAAATCAGCTGGAAGATCTTGTTCGGTACCAGGAACGGGTTCGAATTTACCATTTTCGAATTTAACTTCTGCAATTCGAAGGGCCTTTAAATTGCCTTCGCCATCACCGATAAATTCTTGGGTGTTTACGCTGAACACGCGATTATCAAGTTCTTCATGCGCACTGGATACTCGATAGATCATCGGGTAGGTCGGCCAAGGTTGTGTTGAAGGTCTTTCATCTGAAGGTCTTGGCATAATTTCAAGTTGGGTAACAGATGTTGCACCTTGTCTAATTGCAGTTCCAAGACAATCCGCGCCAGTATCTCCCCCGCCAATTACTACGACATTTTTACCTTTGACATTAATTGGCGGCTCTGAAACTTCACCCAAACTTTGCTTATTGCCCCAAGGAAGATATTCCATCGCTTGATAAACACCTTTTAGTTCGCGACCAGGAATATTTAAATCTCGCCACTTGGTCGCACCAACCGCTAATACAATCGCGTCATAACGTTTACGAAGATCCTCGCCGGTGATATCTACACCTACATTTACATTTGGACGGAAGCGAGTTCCCTCCTTCTCCATCTGGCGTAAACGACGATCTACCACCCACTTCTCCATTTTGAATTCTGGAATTCCGTAACGGAGCAATCCACCTATCTTCTCTGCACGTTCGAAAACTGCCACGGTATGCCCAGCTCTCGTTAATTGTTGCGCAGCTGCCAAACCTGCTGGCCCAGAACCAATCACCGCAACTGTCTTTCCACTTAAACGTGAAGGAATTAGCGGTTTGATTGAATCGTTGCCAAATGCCTCTTCTACTGTGCGAAGTTCGATTTGTTTGATGGTAACTGCATCTTGGTTGATCGCAACTACACAAGCAGTTTCGCAAGGTGCAGGACATAAACGACCGGTGAATTCTGGAAAATTATTGGTCGCATGTAATCGATCAATTGCCGAGTCGTAATCCCCGCGATACATCAGGTCATTCCACTCTGGAATCAAATTGCCAAGTGGGCATCCTTGATGGCAGAAAGGAATGCCACAATCCATGCATCTAGATGCTTGGCCACGTAAATGATCAATTGATTGCGGTTCGTAGACCTCTTTCCAATCAAGAATTCGAACATCCACTGGTCGACGCTTTGGAGTCTCACGCGGAACATTTAGGAAGCCTCTCGGGTTACCCATTTGCGATCGCCTCCATTACATACTTATCTACATCTAAGCCCTTTTCGGTAGCGACCTTTATCGCCTCTAGGACTTTTGCATAATCTCGTGGAAGTATCAAAGTAAATCGCTTTACATCCCAATTCTTGATTAAGCCTTCGGCAATCTTTGATCCAGTCTCAGCAGCAAACTTTGACACTAATGACTTCAATTCAACTTCACGTTCGCCATTAACAGGAAGTAAATCAACTAATTCGGTATTTACTAACTCTGGTTTTAGATCCAATACATATGCAACGCCACCTGACATACCCGCTGCAAGATTTCGCCCAGTTTGGCCAAGGATTACAACTTTGCCCCCAGTCATGTATTCAAGCGCGTGATCACCGACTCCTTCGACAACTGCAGTTGCCCCTGAGTTTCGAACACAGAATCGCTCTCCGACCAATCCACGAACAAAGATTTCACCGCTAGTTGCGCCATATCCGATTACATTTCCGGCAATTACATTCTCTTCAGATTTAAATATCGCGCGCTCATCAGGTCGAAGGATTATTCGACCGCC
Source organism: uncultured Actinomycetes bacterium (assembly GCA_964647945.1). Taxonomy (GTDB): domain Bacteria; phylum Actinomycetota; class Actinomycetes; order Nanopelagicales; family Nanopelagicaceae; genus ZLKRG08. The sequence continues at coordinate 30,099 of CAZYJU010000002.1, forward strand.
TGAGATTCCTTTACCGACGTAATCATTGCTATCGCCATATAAACGGATTGTTAAACCGCGCGGGATAAATGCTCCAAGTGATTGCCCTGCAGATCCATGTAGCGTCACATTGATAGAGTCGTCAGGAAGTCCTGCGCCTTTATATCTGCGGGTGATCTCCGCACCAAGCATGGTTCCGACAGTTCGATTCACATTTCTAACTGGTAGATCGATGTTTGTCTGTTCACCCGTTTCAAGTGCGGACTTGGCCAATTCAATCAATTTATTATCAAGCGCCGCTGCTAAACCATGATCCTGGGATCTGGTGTTATGAAGTGGTGAATCTACATCTGGCCTAACTAGAAGAGGTGAAAGGTCTAAGCCACTTGCCTTCCAGTGATCAATTGCATCTTTGGTATCCAAATATTCGACATGTCCGACTGCTTCTTTGATACTGCGGAAACCAAGTTGCGCTAGAAGTTCGCGGACCTCTTCAGCTATGTACTCAAAGAAAGTCTCAACGAACTCTGGCTTGCCAGAGAATCTTGCTCGTAGCTCTGGGTTCTGTGTAGCTACTCCAACTGGGCAGGTATCTAAATGGCAAACGCGCATCATGATGCAGCCGGATACAACTAGCGGTGCAGTTGCGAAACCAAATTCCTCGGCCCCAAGTAGCGCTGCAATGATTACATCGCGTCCAGTTTTTAATTGACCATCAGTTTGAACGACGATTCGATCGCGTAATTTATTCAACAATAAAGTCTGTTGCGTCTCGGCAAGGCCTAGTTCCCACGGTGCACCGGCATGCTTTAGCGAAGTAAGTGGTGATGCGCCAGTTCCGCCATCATGACCAGAGATCAAAACCACATCTGCATGCGCTTTAGATACTCCTGCAGCAACAGTTCCCACGCCAACTTCAGCTACCAACTTCACATGGATGCGAGCATCTTTATTTGAATTCTTAAGATCATGAATTAGCTGTGCTAAATCTTCAATTGAATAGATATCGTGATGTGGCGGTGGTGAGATCAATCCAACACCCGTAGTCGAATGGCGCACCTTTGCTACCCACGGATAAACCTTGTTTCCTGGCAACTGTCCACCTTCGCCAGGTTTTGCACCTTGTGCGATCTTGATTTGAATATCATCCGAATTAACCAGGTATTCACTGGTAACTCCGAAGCGACCAGAGGCAACTTGTTTGATTGCAGAGCGTTTGGAATCACCATTTGGCAGCGGTGTAAATCGCGCTGGGTCTTCTCCGCCTTCACCGGTATTTGATTTACCACCTAAACGGTTCATTGCGATAGCTAGAGTTTCATGCGCCTCTTGGGAGATTGAACCAAAACTCATCGCGCCAGTTGAGAAGCGTTTGACGATCTCACTTACCGGCTCGACTTCATCGATAGAAATTGGTTGACGTAAACCATCTTTAAATTTGAATAGACCACGCAAGGTCATCAATCGTCTGCTCTGTTCGTCAACTCTCGAGGTGTAGCGCTTAAAGATATCGAATCTCTTGTTGCGTGTTGAGTGCTGCAATGTAAATACAGTCTCTGGATCAAATAGGTGTGGTTCGCCTTCACGACGCCATTGATATTCGCCGCCGATTGGTAGACGTTTCGCACCAGGAATCTCTCCACCTGGTGGGTAGGCAACGTGATGTCGTTTAGCAACCTCTTTTGCCAACGTATCTAAAGTAATTCCACCTAACCTTGATGTAGTTCCGGTAAAGAATTCGTCAACGACTTCTTGAGATAAACCGATTGCTTCGAAAACTTGGGCTCCGGTGTAAGAGGCGATGGTCGAAATACCCATCTTCGACATTACTTTAAGGACACCCTTGCCAAGAGCTTTAATTAGATTCTTAACTGCCTTCTCAGCAGTGATATCGGTGATTACACCTTGATTTACCAAATCTTCCGCAGATTCCATGGCTAGATATGGATTAACAGCGCCTGCACCATATCCAATCAATAATGCAACGTGATGAACTTCGCGGACATCACCTGCTTCAACAATCAAACCTACTTTGGTGCGAGTCTTCTCGCGAATCAAATGATGATGAATAGCTGCAGTTAAAAGAAGGGATGGAATCGGAGCGTTATCTGCATCTCCATCACGATCTGAAAGCACAATGATGCGTGCACCTTCTGCAATTGCTTTGGAAACTTCTGCCTTTATCTCTTCGATTCGCTTACGAAGTCCAGAGCCATCCGCTTCAACCGGGAAAAGTCCCTTCACAACATATGACTCTAAGCCTGGATAATCACCATCCACGTTGGCATGAATTAATTTTGCAAGTTCATCATTATCAATCACTGGAAATGCGATGCCTACTTGGCGACATGAGTTTGGCCCTGGATCCAAGAGATTCCATTCTGGGCCAACTGCAGAACCAAGTGATGTAACCAACTCTTCGCGAATTGCATCTAAAGGCGGATTGGTAACTTGCGCAAATAACTGTGAGAAATAATCAAACATCAATCTCGGTTTCTCAGATAGCGCTGCGATTGGCGTATCGGTACCCATCGAGCCAAGTGGCTCCGCGCCACCTTTCGCCATTGGAGTGATGATTAAACGAATCTCTTCTTCTGTATAACCAAAAGCTTTCTGTCTGCGAATAACTGATGCATGCGGATAAATAATATGTTCGCGCTCTGGGAGATCTTTGAGGCGAATCATCCCCTCTTCCAGCCACTGCCCGTATGGTTTTTCGTTAGCCAGATTATCTTTGATCTCATCATCTTCAATAATGCGACCAGCTTCGATATCAACCAAGAACATCTTGCCCGGTTGTAGGCGTCCTTTACGAATTACTTTCTCTTGTGGAATATCTAGAACTCCAACTTCAGATGCTAAAACCACGTAACCATCTTCGGTTACCCAGAATCTAGATGGGCGTAAACCATTTCGATCTAGAACTGCACCGACTTGTTTTCCATCTGTGAAAGTTACGCATGCTGGACCATCCCAAGCTTCCATAAGTGCAGCATGGAATGCATAGAAATCCCTGCGATTCTTCGGCATCGAACTGTGATTCTCCCAAGCTTCAGGGATCATCATCAAAACTGCATGTGGCAAGGTGCGGCCACCTAAGTAGAGCAGCTCTAGCACTTCATCAAATGAAGCGGAATCAGAGCCCGCCATATCTACGATTGGGAAAATACGTTCCAGATCTCCTGGGATCAACTCTGATTTCAGTAACTCTTCGCGAGCCCGCATCCAATTTCGATTTCCTTTTACGGTATTGATCTCACCGTTATGCGCGATGTAGCGATATGGATGTGAAAGTTGCCAAGAAGGAAAGGTATTAGTTGAGAATCTAGAGTGCACAATGGCCAAAGGCGATTTGACTCTTTCATCGCTTAAATCAGGATAGAACTTACTTAGTTGTCCAGTAGTCAACATTCCTTTGTAGACAATGGTGGCAGTTGATAGTGAAGGAAAATAGACTGGCAGTGAGTGTTCTACTCGCTTGCGGAAACAGAATGCCATTCGATCAAGTTCAAGTCCTGACTCTTGATTCTTGCCTGCAATAAATAAAGTTTCGAAATTTGGCATGACCGCAACTGCTGTCTTTCCAAGTGGCGCAGGATTGATTGGAACTTTGCGCCAACCCAAGATCACTAAATTCTCTTCGGTAGCGATCTTCTCAATCTCGGCGCGGACATTTGCACCTTGTTCGATAAATGCAATTCCGGCAGCGTAACTACCAAACTCAGGAAGTTTGAAATCAACAACTGATTGGAAGAACTCATCGGGAATTCGAATTAAGATTCCGGCGCCATCGCCTGTATCTGGCTCTGCACCAGTTGCACCGCGGTGCTCCATATTTTCAAGTGCCTGCAAGGCCTTAGCAACAATTTCATGTTCGGCTTTACCTTTTAGAGTGGCCACCATGGCAACGCCGCAAGCATCATGTTCGTTGGCAGGGTCATATAAACCAATTGCTTTTGGATAATTATTTGAAAGCAAGGTGGTCTCCGGATTCCCTGATTAACTAAACCAACATGGAGGGACAACCTTGGCCCGTCTTGAAGTGGATAAGGTTAGCAAGAAGCAGGTCGAAATCGGTAAAGATTTCTGAAGCGTTTGGGCTGCTTTGTCCTAGTTCCGTTAGAGGCCAATAGTGTGCGCAAAGGAACCGATAGCCCCCGTCACCGCCATTCCGATGATGCCACCCAAAACTACTCTTGAGGTCGCCTTAAATACATCGGTACCAGCGGTCTTGGCGCTGATGATTCCGGCGATTGTTAGCCCCACGATCGTAACCACTGTGATTCGAATCGAATTGCTCTCTATAAATGGCAAGTAGAAACCAAAGAAAGGAATCAGTCCACCAAATGTGAAGCTTAGGGCTGATGCAATAGATGCTTGAACTGGCCTTGCTTTCGTGTGTTCGTGTTGGCCAAGCTCATCTCTTAAATGCGTCTCGAGTGCATCATGAGCATGCATCTGCTCCGCAACTTGCTTAGCCAAATCTTCAGTCAAACCACGTGCCATGTAAATCTGCACTAATTCTAAAAATTCACCTTCAGGGTTGGTGGCATGCTGATCAGCTTCAAGTTCGCGATCTGATTTTTCAATATCAACTTGCGACCATACCGACACATATTCGCCTACCGCCATTGAAAGTGCGCCAGCTGCAATTCCAGCTAAACCAGTAGTGAGAATGACGCTATTACTCTGCATAGCAGCCGCAACACCAACCATCAATGAAGCGGTTGAAACCAATCCATCATTTACACCTAGTACTGCTGCGCGCAACCAACCTGCGCGATGTGCTCTATGTTCTTGATTACGGCGCATCGTCTCGTTTAAAGGCATGCTTACATATTACCCTGAAGTTAACCTTACGAAGCAGAAAGAATTAGCGTTTGGTGCGCAATTGGCGAAAAAATAACGAATATGCCGAGGCGCCAATAACCAAACTCACCCATTGATTAAGGCGAAGACCAGCGATTTCGTGGGCAGAATCAATTCTTAGTCCCTCAATGAGGAAACGATAAGAGCAATATCCTGCTACGTAGAGTTTGAATAATGATCCTGATGGGAATCGCCCGGTGATCTTTATCAGTAAAAAAGCTAGTGCGAAATTACAGAGCGCTTCATATAGAAATGTTGGATGGTAAGTCGCAATATCAACGCTCTCTGGTGGCCTTAAGAATCTCGGAATCTCAAGCGCCCAAGGTAACTGAGTGGGAGATCCAAATAATTCACCGTTAAACCAATTACCAAATCGGCCAATTCCTTGCGCTACAAGTAAGCCCGGTGCCAAGGCATCCATGAAATAAGAAAACTCTGGCACATCGGTCTGATCGGAATCTTTCTGCAACTTTCGATAGCGCCAATAGGCAACCAAGCCACCTAAAGTGATTGCGCCCCAGATTCCAAGGCCACCTTCGTAGATCTTCAAGATATCAATAAAATTTCCATTTGCACCAAAGAAATTCTCGGGTGTAGTTATAACGTGATAAAGCCTTCCGCCAACTACTCCGGCAGGTACGACCCAAAGTGCAAGGTCGCTAACTACTGATTTGGCACCACCAAACTTTTGATACCTACGATCGCCAATCCATACCGCTGCGATCACGCCAGCGATAATGCAAAGTGCGTATGCGTGGAAAGTTAGTGGGCCAACAGAGAATTCAGAGACTGTTGGGGTAGGGATGTAATTAAAGAACAATTACTTTCCGAAAACTAGTTTTTCCAAAGTCTTAGCATCAAAGTAGTTGGCATTGATTCGCTCAATTTCTTTTCCGTTAATGAATACGGTTGGAGTTGAGTTCACATTTCGGCTTGAACCGTCTGCTGCAACATTGTTGACCCAATCTTGGTACTTGCCATCGTTTACGCATCCTTCAAACTTGCTACTAGTGATGCCTAATTGCTTACCAAGTTCTACCAATGCCGGTGGCGTCCACTTCCCTGAATTCTCAGAGGCTGCCATATTTACATAAAGAGCTTCGTGGTACTGCAAAAACTTTCCTTCATCCGCCGCGCAAGCTGCAGCATTTGCCATGTAAGCAGACTCTGCGCCAATGAATGAAAGTGGGTGGAAGACCACTGTCGCCTTCTTGGCATCGATCCACTCTTTTACTTGCTTTGCATTGATCGCTTCGAAGTTACGACAAACTGGACATTGAAAATCTTCCCAGATATCGATCTTCGGGACGCCAGTTAGCTCTTTGTTAAATACGATTCCGTAACCTTCACTCTTTTCAACAGAGGCAGGAACTGAGGCATTGGAGTCTGCGCGGTTGGTGCTATACGAGACTCCAACTCCGACTACCAGCACCAGCGAGACCATTCCGATCACTAAGTTTCTAGTGACGTTATCTTTCTTCTTCTCTGGTTTCTTATCTGGTTTTGCCATTCTCTCTCCGCCTTTACTGGTTACGCTCTAGCGCCCATTTGGTCACAGGGTATTTATATAGGTATACGGCTAACAAGAAAAACACGATATCTCTTCCAATTTCTTGAAGGTATTTCGTCTCACCTGGTTCAACTGCGCCACCGCCACCGAAGCAGCCACAGTCAATCGAAAGGCCGCGTAGGCCTGCTTGGGTGATCGCTGCAATAAAGAGCAGCATCAAAGCGGCAGTTGCAATTGCCATTGGCCTGATGGCGACTCCCAAAATCAAAAGTATCGCCATTGCGATCTCGGCCCATGGAAGGATTACGCCAATTACATTTGCAACGGAAATTGGTAAAACTTCATAAGCTCGCACCGCCATCTGTGCTTTGTCGAATTCAAATGCCTTTAGCCATCCAGCGATTAACAAAACCCCGCCAAGTATCAGACGTGAGAGCAATCCAAACCATGGTCTAAAGAAGACCCAGTTCACTTTGCCATCTACCTTCCAAGCTACTTTCTCTTCCGAACTCATGCTGCCACCCCTGCCTTCAATTTTCCTGCCAATTCTTTGACTGCAACTAGCCCAGCGTCGAAGTTTGGTGCGTTTTGAATTGCATTGATAAATGCACTTCCGACAATCACGCCATCTGCATACCTTGCAACATCTTTAGCCTGTTCTGGGGTGGATACTCCAAGGCCAACGCATACTGGAAGCGTTGTGTATTTACGGATTCGTGCGACCAAACTCTCTGCAGCGTTTGATACTTCGGCTCTTGCGCCAGTTACGCCCATAAGAGATGCTGCGTAAACAAAGCCTGAGCACTTCGATAATACTTTCTGTAATCGATCATCGTTACTACTTGGTGCAACTACATATATTGAATTTACTTTCTTATCTTTGCAAGCAACCAACCAGCTATCTGACTCTTCAACCGTTAAATCTGGAGTTATCGTTCCGCTACCTGCAGCTTTAGCTAAATCTTCTGCGAATCTATCCACGCCATAACGCTCGATTGGATTCCAGTAACTCATCACAACTGCCGGGGCTAATTTCGATGCAAAATCAAGAGTCTCCAAAACATCAGATGCCTTGGTTCCATTTGCTAATGATTGCTCTGCCGCAGCTTGGATGGTTGGTCCGTCCATGACTGGATCGCTATATGGAAAACCAACTTCAACTGCATCAACACCGCCTTCAACCATTGCCTTGATGATTGCCTTAGCGCCTTCAATAGTTGGATAGCCGGCAGGCATGTATCCAATTAATTTCTTACCAGGTGTATTAAAGAGCTCTTCTAGCGCGGTCATTCCAGTGGAATCCCAAAATACTTCGCTGCGGTTTGCACATCTTTATCTCCGCGACCTGAGAGATTTATCAAGATAATCGAATTTGGACCAAGTTCTTTACCAACTTGCATCGCTCCAGCTAATGCATGTGCTGTTTCAATCGCAGGGATTATGCCTTCGCTCTTTGAAAGAAGTGAGAATGCTTCCATTGCTTGATCATCGGTGATGGAACGATATTCCGCACGGCCGATGTCGTGTAGCAGCGCATGCTCTGGACCAACTCCGGGGTAATCTAAACCTGCACTTATGGAATGCGACTCAACGGTTTGACCATTTTCATCTTGCAGAACATAAGTTCTGGTTCCGTGCAAAACGCCAACTGTTCCACCTGAGATTGTTGATGCATGGCGACCAGTCTCAATTCCATCGCCGCCAGCTTCAAGTCCAATTAAACGTACGCTCTCATCTTCGATAAATCTATGGAAAATGCCGATCGCGTTTGAACCACCACCGACGCAAGCTAATACTGCATCAGGCAGACGTCCCGTTAATTCGAGAACCTGTTCGCGAGATTCGTCTCCAATTATTCGGTGGAAGTCACGAACCATCTCTGGAAATGGATGTGGACCTGCAACAGTACCAAGCAGATAATGAGTGTTCTCCACATTGGTTACCCAATCGCGCATCGCTTCGTTGATTGCATCTTTTAAAGTTCGTGAACCAGTAGTAACCGGAACTACTTGCGCTCCTAGAAGTTTCATTCGCGCCACATTTAAAGCTTGGCGTTTGGTGTCCTCTTCGCCCATGTAAACCACGCATTCAAGACCAAGCAGAGCAGCTGCAGTTGCCGAAGCAACGCCATGTTGTCCAGCGCCGGTTTCGGCAATGATGCGGGGCTTACCCATTCGTTTGGTAAGTAGCGCTTGCCCCAAAACATTATTGATTTTGTGTGAACCGGTATGGTTTAGATCTTCTCGCTTTAGAAGAATCCGTGCGCCACCACAATATTCTGAGAATCGTTTCGCTTCAGTGAGGATTGATGGACGGCCCGAATAGGTTTTGTGTAACTCTGCTAATTCTTTTTGGAAACTTGGATCAGATTTTGCGGTATTAAATGCCGCCGTTAATTCTTCGAGCGCTGGAATTAGCGCTTCCGGCACGAACCGACCACCGTACTGGCCAAAGTGTCCGTCCATAGTCGCAAATCTTACTGGCGCGGTATTTACCCAAGTTACCTATTTATGCCCGTCTATGCCAAATTAGGTGTGACCTAAGAGATTAGCCATTCCAGTTATTGGATCTCCCGCTTTTACTAAGGCCTCTCCGACCAAAATCACATTTGCACCGGCTCTCTCTGCCGTAACCACCTGCGAACGATTCGCAATACCTGACTCTGCCACTCGCACCAATTCCGAAGGAATTCTCGGGATTAATTCATCAAATAGATTGATATCAACTTCTAAAGTTTTCAAATTTCTTGCATTTACTCCAACAATCTTTGGTTCGATTGCCATGGCATCTTCCAACTCATCAAGTGTATGAATTTCCACTAATGCAGACATCCCCAACTCTTCAGTCAAAGAGAGATAATCCTTAAGTTGGGATTTTGACAGGGCGGCGACAATTAAAAGCACCAAATCAGCACCATAAGCACGAGCTTCATAGAATTGATATTCATCAATCATGAAATCTTTTCTCAAGATTGGTAGCTCCACTGCTTTTCGCACTGCAATCAGATCATCGAGCGAACCTTTAAATCTGCGCTGTTCAGTTAAAACGCTGATAGCGCTAGCGCCAGCGCTCTGATATTGCTCCGCCAATTTGGCTGGGTCAGCAATCTCCGCTAAATCGCCTTTGCTAGGTGAACTTCGTTTTACCTCCGCAATCACCGACATCTGATCTAGCGGAAAATTGGGGTTTCTTGGAGGGTCGGCAGCCAAAATCATTTCGTTTAATTTTGAGAGCGGTTCGCGCCTTGCCGCTAAATCCTCACGGACTCCAGAAATTATTGAATCAAGGACTGTCATTCTGATGGATCGATTCCGCGATCTAACTTCTGCCAATCGCTTATCTCTTTTGGATTTCGGTCGTAGCGGGATGTTCGTTTTCTTTTGCTACCTATGTACATAACTAACGCAAGAACCAAGATGATAGTGATAGCAAAAGCTAAAGTCTCGCTCATGTCGCCACCTTTAGATTATTTGCAGCGCTGATTGCCCCAAGCACTGCAGCTGCCTTATTTAAACACTCTTGGTTCTCAGATTCCGCATCGGAATCGGCAACGATTCCAGCGCCTGCTTGTACGTATGCAATTCCTTCCTTGATTACTGCAGTTCGAATAATTATGCAGGTATCGATATTTCCCGAAAAATCGAGATACCCAAGCGCGCCACCATAAAGTCCTCTTCGATTCGGTTCTAGCTCTTCGATGATCTGCATGGCTCTTGGTTTTGGTGCACCGGATAAAGTCCCAGCAGGAAAAGTTGCAAAGAGCGCTTCGATCGGAGCCTTTTCTTTTGCTAAATCTCCCGTGACTGTCGAAACAATATGCATTACATGAGAGAAGCGCTCAATGTTCATAAACTCAACAACTTCTACGCTTCCAGAGGTGCATACCCTGCCCAGATCGTTCCTACCTAAATCAACAAGCATCAAATGTTCGGCTCGTTCTTTCGGATCTGCGAGAAGTTCTTTTGCGATCAATTCATCTTGTTCCGGAGAATTGGAGCGCTTTCTGGTTCCGGCAATTGGATGCACCATCACTTTTCCATCGGTTACTTTAACTAGCGCCTCTGGGCTAGAGCCCACTACATCTAAACCATCCTCAAAACGTAAGAAATACATGTAGGGGCTCGGGTTGTGCAGCCTAAGCATCCGATAGACATCAATCGAATCCGCGCTACATTCGGTTGCAAACCTCTGAGAGATCACTACTTGAAAGGCTTCGCCTTTCTTGATCTCCTCTTTAACCAGAGAGACCTTCTCTAAGAATTCACTCTCCTTGATATTTCGCTTGAATTCTGGGTTCTTCTCTCTGCCTTTTTGATCAACGTAAGCAAGATTTCCAGGCAGGGGCGCAAGTAAATCTTGCTGCATTCGATCCAGACGTTTGACGGCAAGTTCGTAAACTTCATCGACTCTCTCATCGCTACCATCCCAATTAATGACATTTGCTATTAATGTGATTGTGCCTTCAGCGTGATCCATAACAGCTAAATCTGAAGTCAACATAAATTCAAGTTCGGGAACGCCTAAATCATCTTTCGAAATTTGCGGTAATTTCTCTAATCGTCTTACGCTGTCATAACCCAGATAACCGACCAACCCTCCGGTTAGCGTCGGCATACCTGGTAACTTCGGTGAGCGCAGATGTGCAGATGCCTCTCGAAGCGCAGTTAATGGATCAACTCCAGTTGGTGCCCCTGCTGGCATCACACCACGCCAAAAAACCTCTCCATCCTTCTCCGTTAAAGTCGCCTCAGAAGATACGCCGATAAATGAATATCTAGACCAGACTCCACCATGTTCGGCAGATTCAAGTAGAAAAGTGTTGGGTTTTAATTTAGCCAACTTTCGATAGACGCCAATAGGAGTCTCGCCATCTGCCAATAGTTTTCTAGTAACCGGAATTACGTTGTAACTCTTAGCAAATTCCCGAAAAGTTGATAGGTCCATTATCTATTTTCGTTAGAAATCTCGAGCAAGTCATTATGGAAACAGGTCACTGCTCCGGTATGACAAGCGCTACCAATCTGATTAACTTTAAGCAAGATTGCATCCCCATCACAATCGAATGAAATCTCAACTACTTCTTGAAAATGTCCTGAGGTCTCGCCTTTTACCCATATATCTTTTCGGCTTCTACTGAAGTAGGTGGCCCTTTTGCTATCTATGGTTTTTGCAAGAGACTCCTCGCTCATCCAAGCCAGCATCAAAACTTGATTGGTTGTGGCATCTTGCGCGATGGCAGGGATCAATCCGTTGGCGAACCCTTTTGTAAGCGCTTCTTTTACAGCCACTGAGATCTGCATAGCGAAATTCTGCCCTATTTATTGAGCGCTTGGCGCACAATATATCCGCGTTGGCTTAGATAGTTTTTCACATCTGCGATTCTAAAAGTTCCGAAGTGAAATACGCTGGCGGCAAGAAGAGCATCCGCACCAGCATCAATGGCATCTGCAAAATCTTCAAGTTTTCCCGCACCGCCAGAGGCAATCAATGGAACCGATGAGATTTTACGAATCGCAGAAATCATCTCTAAATCAAATCCAGATTTGGTGCCATCAGCATCCATAGAATTCAACAAGATTTCCCCGATACCTAATTGGCATGCTTTTGCAATCCAATCTTTAGCTTCGATTCCGGTCTTCTCTCGTCCACCATGAGTAGTTACCTGGAATATTCCATCGCTACGCTTAACGTCGACTGAGAGCACTAAGACTTGTGATCCGAATTGATTGGAGATCTCTGATATCAAACTTGGTCGAGCAATAGCAGCGGTGTTGATACTTACCTTATCTGCACCGTTTCGAAGTAATCGATCAACATCATCGATGCTTCGAATCCCACCACCCACAGTGAGCGGTATAAATACTTGCTCTGCGGTTCTTCTGACCACATCGATGGTGGTATCTCTATTCGAACTGCTTGCAGTGATATCTAGGAAGGTAAGTTCGTCTGCGCCTTCTAGATAGTAATTGCCTGCTAATTCAACTGGATCGCCGGCATCCTGCAAATTTAAGAAATTGACGCCTTTAACTACGCGACCATTGTCGACATCCAAACAAGGAATAATTCTTACTGCAAGAGACATTTAATTTGCCACCATCAACGCATCTTTTAATGAGAACGCCCCTGCATAAAGCGCTTTACCCATAATCGCGCCCTCAACCCCAATGGAAACCAACTCGCGCAATGACTTTATATCTTCAAGGCTTGCGATGCCTCCGGATGCGACGATTGGCGCTTTGGTTACTGCGCAGACACTTCTTAGCAGATCTAGATTTGGACCCTTTAAAGTTCCGTCTTTGGTTACATCTGTTACTACATAACGTGCGCAACCATTTCGATCTAACCGCTCAATAGTTTCGAAGAGATCTCCACCCTCTTTGGTCCAACCTCTGGCTGCCAAAGTTCTGCCTCGAACATCTAATCCAACTGCAATGCGATCACCGTATTTAGATATAACTTTCTCAGTCCATTCAGGATTTTCAAGTGCCGCGGTGCCTAAGTTGACTCGTTTGCAACCAGTGGCAAGTGCTCGATTTAAAGATTGATCATCTCGGATACCGCCGGAGAGCTCGACCTTTATATCTAGTTTTCCAATTACTTCCGCTAAAAGTTCAGCATTACTTCCTAAACCAAAGGCTGCATCCAAATCAACTAAATGGATCCATTCCGCACCAGCGTTTTGAAAATCAAGCGCTGCATCAATTGGAGAACCGTAATTTGATTCGCTACCTAGCTCTCCTTGAACTAGTCGGACCGCCTTGCCATCTTTAACATCAACGGCTGGTAGTAGTTCTAACTTAAGAATTTCCGATTTGGAATTTTCCGATTTGAAATTATTAATTGTCATAACCCGCTCACCCAATTTGAGATCAACTTTAAACCTGCCGCACCACTTTTTTCAGGGTGAAACTGTGTGGCTGTTATTGGACCCTTTTCAAACGCTGCTAAAAAATCTCCGTGATAATTCGTCACTCCAGTCGAATCCAAACTGCTCTCGCTCCAATTCCTAACTGCATAGGAATGAACAAAGTAGAACGATTCATTTTCGACACCGTTAAAGATCCGCGATTTACCAGTGACTTTGAGGTTATTCCAACCCATATGTGGAAGCACGGGAGCATCCAAGGATTCAACAACACCTTTAACTGCTCCGACGCCTGCAGTAAATGAATTTTCTGTACCTGAATCAAAAAGTATCTGCATTCCGACGCAAATACCGAAGATGGGTTTGCCACTTGCGATTCGATTTTTGATTAGTTGATCTCCATTTATTTTCAATAAACCAGCCATGCAAGATGCGAATGCACCAACACCCGGAACTACTAAACCAGTTGCATTTATTGCTGTCTCGGGATCAGAGGTTAAAGTGACTTTGCGACCAGTGGTTTCAAATGCGCGAAGCGCCGATCTTAAATTTCCTGACCCATAGTCAAGAATTGCAATCAAAGCGTTCCCTTTGTAGATGGAATCCCTGCCACACCATCTAACTTAATTGCATCGCGTAGCGCTCTTGCCACCGCTTTGAATTGGGATTCAAACACATGGTGTGCATTGCGACCTTCCAAAACTCTGATGTGAATGGCAATTCGCGCCTCGGCCACAATAGATTCCCAAATATGTTTACCTAAAGTGGTATCAAAAGTACCAATCAATTCAACGATCTCCGGTTGGCGGTAAACCAAGTAAGGGCGACCTGAAAGATCAATTGCAACTTGGGTCAAACTCTCATCAATCGGAACTAGCGCATCACCAAATCGGCGAATCCCCGCTTTGTCACCTAACGCTTCACGTAGCGCTTGCCCAAAAGCGAGAGCAGTATCTTCAACTGTATGGTGCGAATCCACTTCGATGTCGCCAACAGTTTTAATGGTCAGATCAATACCGGAGTGCTTCCCCAATTGACTCATCATGTGATCGAAGAATGGAACTCCAGTTTCCACGGAGACGTTACCGCTACCATCCAGATTTAACTCAACTAAAACTGAGGATTCTTTGGTCTTTCGTTCTACTCGTGCAATTCTCATAGCGCGCCTTTCAGGGCCTCTAAAAATAACTTGTTCTCAGCCTCATTGCCTATGGTCACCCGCAACCAACCGGGCAATCCTACATCTCGGATCAAAACCCCTGCTGCTAATAATCGCTGCCAGAGTTCTTCGGAGCTTTGTTTGAAGCCAGTAAATAAAATGAAGTTTGCATCTGATGGAATCACCTTAAGGCCAAGCTCTTTCAAATTTGAATTCATCACTTCCCTTGCGGCTATCAAATTTTTGATTTCGCTCTGAAGTTCATCCTGGAATTGAAGCGCGACTTCTGCAGATGCCTGAGTAATTGAAGATAAGTGATACGGAAGCCTTACAAGTTGTAGCGCTGCAATCACATTCTTATCAGCTGCCAGATAGCCAAGCCTTGCGCCAGCAAAAGCAAATGCTTTGGACATGGTTCTACTCACCAAAACATTTGGATATTTCTCAATTAAGGAGATCGCAGAGATCTGACTTGAGAACTCAGCATATGCTTCATCAACAACCAAGAGTCCATTCATTGCTCTGGTTGCAGCAGCCAGTTTCTCTATAACCGTAATTTCAACTGCCTGACCAGTTGGATTATTTGGGGTCGTTATAAAAGTTAGCGAAGGCTTCAGCTCCGCTATCTGCTTTAACGCCAAATCGACATCTAATGAAAAATCTGCGTTTCTGGCACCTGGAACCCAAGGAACATTTGCGACGTTACTAATCAAAGGGTGCATCGAATAAGAAGGCACAAACCCCAATGCGCTGCGACTTCCAAATGCTAGAAAAATTGATTGCAAAATCTCATTGCTACCATTAGCTGCCCAAATATTTTCTACACTTAAATTAAAGCCAGTATTCACCCCGGCTTGTTTCATCAAATATTTGGCTAGCGCTTCCCTTAAAGAAATCGCATCGCGATCCGGATATCGATTTAACTCTGTCGCCACCTCGCCAACTCTTTTAGCAATCGCTGCAGCCAGCTCTTTTGACGGGCCATACGGGTTCTCATTGGTATTCATACGAGCATTAGCTGAAACTTGTGGTGCACCATATGGAGTAAGTGGTCTTAATTGATCTTTAAGTGGTAACCACTCTGGCCAATTACTCATTTTCAAACCTCGCAGTTATCGCCTCACCGTGCGCAGGTAGATCTTCAGAATTTGCAAGCGTGATCACAGTTTCGGCAATTGCGTTGAAACTTGTTTGGTCATACTGGACGAAGTGCAGTCCACGCAAAAAGCTCTGTACAGACAATCCTGAAGAATGACAAGCACAACCACCTGTAGGCAGTACGTGATTGGAGCCCGCTGCATAATCGCCAAGCGAAACCGGTGCAAATCTACCTACAAACACAGCGCCAGCATTTCGAATGCTCTTTGCCAATTCAGTGGCATCTTTGGTTTGAATCTCAAGATGCTCCGCTGCATAAGCGTTGACAACGTCTAAGCCTTGAACCATATCGTCAACTAAAACTATTGCAGATTGTTGGCTGGATAGCGCAGTTGCAATTCTTTCTGAATGTTTGGTCTTAGGTACTCGCTTTCCTAGCTCCAATTCAACTTCATCCGCCAACGCAAGAGAATCTGTAACCAGTACTGCTGCTGCAATGACATCATGCTCGGCTTGGCTAATTAGATCTGTTGCAACATCGGATGCAATCGCGCTTTCGTCCGCCAAGATTGCAATCTCTGTAGGGCCAGCCTCTGAATCAATTCCGATCTCTCCACGAAGCGCACGTTTTGCTGCAGCCACGTAGATATTTCCTGGGCCAGTTACCAAATCTGCCTTCTCGCAAACTCCAGCCATTCCATAAGCAAAGAGTGCGATCGCTTGTGCTCCACCGATGGCATAAACCTCTTCGATACCAAGTAGCGCACAGGTCGCCAAGATAGTTTTATTTGGCCAACCATTGTTATCAATTTGAGGTGGTGAAGCCACCGCGATAGAAGGGACTTTGGCAATTTGCGCTGGAATCACATTCATTAAAACACTGGATGGATAAACCGCACGACCGCCTGGCACATAAAGACCAACTCGATCAACCGGCACCCATTTCTCGGTCACAGTTGCGCCAGATACAACCTCAGTAACTTTCTCACTTCTTATTTGATCCCTATGCACTTTTCTAATTCGCTCGGCAGCAATCTCAAGGGCCGTACGAACTTTTGGATCTAATTCAAGTAGTGCCGTATCGAGTTCTGCCTTTGGTACTCGAATCTTGGTTGGAGCAACCCCATCGAATTTCTCTGCCAATTTGATTAAGTCACTCTCAGCACCGACACGAACCTGCTCCAAAATCGGCGTAACTATTTGCATCGCAGCCATCACATCCAACTTGGCACGCGGAATCGCCTTATTGATCTCACTTTTACTTAATCGCTTGCCACGAAGATCTACTCTGCGAATCACCACCCAATTCTACTTTAGTGGCTAGTAGTTGGTTGCTGATTAATTCCTGACGCAATCTGGCCCAAGAATCGCCTTCAAATCTGCATGCAAACTTGGTGAAGAGGTAACTTGAAAACCCAATTTATGAGTAGTTGTCTTTCCTTGATCGCTGACAACTAATTGCACCTCTCTTTTGCCAGGGTGGGTGCGTAAGGTCTCTTTGATTCTTTCAATTATCGGTTGTGTCAGCTGATTTGCATGTACGGCCAAAGTAAAAGGTCCAACGGGTCCGGTTGAGAGATCTATCGGGTTCATCTCCATGGCAGTGAAACGAAGTTGATCTTCTCGCCAATCAACGCGCCCTCTAATCTTCACTACGCGATCTTCAACTAATCCCATTGCATATTGATTGTAAGTATTTGAGAAGAACATCACGTCGATAGCACCTTCAAGGTCTTCAATTGTAACGATCGCCCAAGATGCACCCTGTCTTGAAACTTTACGCTGCACTCCTGTAATCAAACCTGCGATCGTAACCATGCGATCGACGCCATTCTCCTCATCAGCTAATTCAGAGATGCTGATATCCGAATTAGAGCGCAGTACACCTTCTACTCCAAGTAACGGATGATCCGATACATAAAGCCCAAGCATCTCGCGTTCATAATTTAAGAGGGTGGCTTTATCCCATTCTTCAGTTGGAATATCTAACTCAACTGTAGTAATTCCAGACTCGGTATGGCTTCCAAATAAATCAAATTGCCCAATAGCTTCTGCGCGTTTGGACTCTGCAACCGAATCGATCGCAGCCAAGTGAACTGCCATCAAGCCTTTTCTAGTTGCACCTAAGGAGTCGAAAGCGCCACCTTTAATAAGTGACTCGATGGTTTTCTTGTTGCAAACTGAGCCATCAACTTTTGCTAAGAAATCACCGAACGACGTGAAACGCCCTTTGCTCTCACGAGCCTGTTTGATCAAATTGACCACACCTTCGCCTACATTTCGAATTGCAGCTAAGCCGAATCTAATATCCGAACCACGTGGGGTGTATTCGACATTTGATTCGTTCACATCGGGTGGCAAAACTTTTATTCCCATTCGACGACATTCGGATAGATATAAAGCGGACTTATCTTTGTCATCACGAACTGAAGTTAGAAGCGCAGCCATATATTCTGTTGGGTAATTAGCCTTCAAATATGCGGTCCAATAAGAGACCAACCCATATCCAGCGGAGTGGGCACGATTAAACGCATAATCTGAGAACGGAATTAGGGTCTCCCAAAGTCGCTCGATTGCAGATTCTTTAAAGCCATTTGCTTTCATGCCTTCTGAGAACGGTATGTACTCTTTATCTAGGATCTCTTTATTCTTCTTACCCATCGCTTTTCTTAAAAGATCTGCGCGGCCAAGTGAGAATCCAGCAACTTTCTGAGCAATCGCCATCACCTGTTCTTGATAAACAATCAATCCAAAAGTGTCATCAAGAATCTCGGCCAAAGGCTCTTCTAGATCCGGATGGATTGGTTCGATCGGTTTACGTTTGTTCTTTCGATCGGCATAGTTATTGTGAGCATTTTCGCCCATAGGTCCAGGGCGATAAAGTGCGATAACTGCGGAGATATCACCAAAATGATCTGGCGCAAGCGATTTTAGAAGCGATCGCATCGGACCACCATCTAGTTGAAATACGCCTAAAGTCTCCCCACGAGATAACAATTCATAGGTCTTCTTATCATCAAGCGCAAGCGTTTCTAAGACTACTTCCTGATTGAGATTTGCCTTTATATTTTCTAACGCATCATCTAATACTGATAGATTTCGAAGACCCAAGAAATCCATTTTCAATAAGCCAGTTGCTTCACATGCCCCCATATCAAACTGGGTAATGATTGCTCCGTCATTCTCACGACGATGAATCGGAATAACATCAAGCAATGGTTCGCGCGAGAGGATTACACCTGCTGCGTGGACTCCCCATTGACGTTTCAATCCTTCTAAACCACGTGCAGTGTCAACAACTTTCTTCAGCTCTGGATCAGATTCGTAGAGAGATCTAAATTCACTTGCCTCTCCGTATCTAGGATCCTTCGGATCAAAGACTCCTGCAAGCGAGATGTCTTTGCCCATAATTGAAGGCGGCAAAGCTTTTGTTAATTTCTCTCCGATGGCATATGGATAACCAAGCACTCGAGTTGAATCTTTTATAGATTGCTTTGATTTAATAGTTCCGTAGGTGATGATTTGCGCAACACGATCTTCGCCATATTTCTCGGTAGCGTATTTGATCATCTCGCCGCGCCTGCGCTCGTCGAAATCTAAATCGATATCTGGCATCGAAATACGTTCAGGATTGAGGAAGCGCTCAAAAAGTAATCCGTGTTCTATTGGATCAAGCCCTGTGATTCCGAGTGCATATGCGACTAAGGAACCGGCAGCGGAACCTCGACCTGGGCCAACTCGAATTCCGTTGCGTTTTGCATAACCAACTAAATCTGCAACCACTAAGAAATATCCAGGGAATCCCATCTTCTTCATTACATTAAGTTCAAAACGCAGACGCTCTTGATACTCAATTGGTACAGAACCGTTAAATAATCTGGCGAGCCCGGCCTCTGATTCTTTAACTAGCCATGAGTCTTCGCTCTCGCCATCAGGTACCGGAAACTTCGGAAGTAGGTTCTCGCCTTCACGCATAGTCACATCCACGCGCTCCGCGATCAGCAATGTATTGTCGCAAGCCTCAGGAAGATCCTTAAATAAAGTACGCATCTCTTCAGCGCTCTTTAAATAATATTGATCACCTTCGAATCTAAAGCGCTTGGGATCAGCGATAGTGGATGCAGATTGGACGCAAAGAAGTACCTCATGTGCTTGTGCATCCTCTTTGTATGTGTAGTGAAGGTCATTGGTGGCAAGTAAAGGAATCTGTAACTCTTTTGCCAATTTCAATAGATCTGCTTTGACGCGCGTTTCAATATCGATTTGGTGATCCATGATCTCGACAAAGAAATTGTCCTTGCCGAAGATATCTCTAAATTCGCTAGCTGCCTTGATTGCCTCTTTGTAATTTCCCATTCGTAATCTGGTTTGAATCTCGCCACCGGCGCAACCGGTAGTCCCGATGATTCCCTTTCCATACTTACTTAATAGCTCGCGATCAATTCGGGGTTTGTAATAAAAGCCTTCCAGTGAAGATAGCGATGCCAATTTATATAAGTTGCCTAAGCCTTCATTATTCTCGGCAAGCAAAGTCATGTGGGTATATGCACCGCCACCTGAGACATCATCATCCCCGCCCTCGGCCCATTGCACTCTACGTTTATCGAATCTAGTCTCTGGTGCAACGTATGCCTCAAGGCCGATGATTGGTTTGACGCCTGCGCTCTTGGCTTGCTTGTAAAAATCAAATGCGCCAAAGAGATTTCCGTGATCGGTCATGGCAATCGCGGGCATGCCCTGTGCGGCCACCTCTTTTACTAAGTCAGCAATTCGGGCTGCGCCATCCAACATTGAATATTCAGTATGAACGTGTAAATGGGCGAAGGAACCACCAGTTTTAGATACTGAGCTAGAAACTGATGAATTATTTCCCGACACGAGGCTGGAGATTAGTCCTTAATTCGAGGTAAATCTCTGAATTGCCAATTGGTGGCGAACATAGCTGCTACGGAAGAACCGCATCGCTCAATCTTGTTAGGGAGTCGGTTAAATCACGCGGGTAACTGGCAGTGACGCTTATCGGTAAGCCTGAGAGCGGGTGGGTAAATTCCAGGGCTTGTGCATGTAGCCATGGTCGATTAACCCCGATCTCTGCTGCCAAATTGGGATCCGCTCCGTAAGTCAGGTCACCTACCAATGGATGTCGAATTGCGGACATATGGACTCGAATTTGATGTGTGCGTCCTGTTTCAAGTTCTAATTTAATAAGAGAAACTGATCTGTAATATTCAATAACTTCGTAATGAGTGATGCTGGGTTTTCCATCTAGAACTACAGCCATTTTGTAATCTTCTTTTGGATGTCGATCAATTGGAGCATCAATGGTGCCAATTGCTGGCTCAACATGTCCCTGCGCAAGAGCATGATAGATCTTTTTTATCTGCCGCTGTCTAAACATATCTTTCAACTTCAAGTACGCAGACTCTGTTTTAGCCACCATCATCAAGCCACTCGTTCCGACATCCAAGCGTTGAACTATTCCTTGGCGTTCTGCTGGACCACTTGAGGTAATTGGAATTCCAGCTGCGATCAGTGCACCAATAACAGTTGGCCCGTTCCAGCCGGGACTCGGATGAGCTGCACATCCAACTGGCTTGTTAACAATTACCAAATCTGTGTCTTGATAGACGATCTCCATATCCAAAGGAGTTGGTGGAATCGCTTCTCCAACTTCGTTATCCGGAAGTAAAACAGTCAACGTATGGCCACTTTCAACGCGATCGGACTTTGTCAGTGTGCGATGGCCTAATTTGATTTCATTTGATTCTAAGAGTTTTACAATTGCACTTCTTGACAACCCGATTAAATTTGAAAGCGCGCTATCTACTCGCTCTCCATCTAATTCCTGAGGGATAGTTACCTTGATCTCTTCGCGTGACATTAGGCAACACCCTCGCGATCGCTTCCACTTGCGCCATCGATTGGTTTATTGCGATCAATGGGATTGATATTTTTAGCCGTCAATACAAAGGCCAATATCGCTGCCAAAACGATACAGCTGTCAGCTAAGTTGAAGTTGGGCCAATTTGGAAGCTTTATCCAATCCGTAACTGGACCCCTAAAGAAACCCGGGTAGTTAAAAGCGCGATCAGTTACATTTCCGATTGCGCCACCAAGTACCATCGCAAAAGCGATAGCCCAAGGTTTACTTGTTAAAAATGGTGCGTAATAAACCACCATGCATGAGGCGCCAATTGCGAAGATTGAGAGAAGCACTCCCCCGCCATTTGCGCCTAAACCAAATGCCGCACCCGTATTGAAAGAGAGTTGGAGTTGTAAGAATTCACCAATTATCTTTATATCTCTACCCGGCAAATAATCTAGCGCCCATTGTTTAGTTAAGTAATCAGCTAACCAAATCAGCCAAGCAACTAGGAATGTAACCTTCCAGTGATTGGTTCTTGCAAATCGGCTAACGTCGCTCTTCCTTCTGCTTGCAAGACATGCAAAGCGTCGCGCGAGGGAAGACTTCCAACCGAGCCTTTCCTATTTGGTTGCCACAGACTTCGCAAACACCGTAACTCTTGTTATCAATTCTTTCAATTGCTCTCTCGGTTTGAATCACCATATCGCGCGCATTGATCAACAAAGACATTTCATGTTCACGTTCGAAAGTTTTATTGCCAGCGTCAGCTTGATCATCGCCTGCGCCCTCGCCACCATCTTGGATCAAAGAGTCCATTTCTAATTCAACTTTTGCCAAATCGCTACGAAGCCGTTCTAAATCCTTAGAGAGCGCAATTCGCATCGCCTTTAATTCTGTGGCGGTCCAGCTCTCTTGATCAGCAATCACCAATGGTGCAGGTGCGGCCTTTAATGGCTTTAGATGTACCTGCTTACCGCTCTTCTTTGGCGGTGGCGGTGGCGGCATCATTAATCGTTTCTCTTCGACAATCGCTTCTGCAACTTGTGTTGAAGCCATCGCAACTTGAACTGTTTGATTCTTAGTATCAACCTTCAATGTTGCTTTAGATCCAGCGATTGCCGAGGTCTTAATATTTGAATCAGGCTTCTTAACTGGCTTAACAGGTTTCGCTGCTTTAACCGGTTTCGCTGGCGCTTTTTTAGCAGGCGCTTTCTTTGCCACAACTTTCTTGGCTGGCGATTTTTTACCAGGATTCTTTGAAGGCTTTTTTGAAGGCTTTTTTGCAGCCTTCTTAGGTGCTGATTTCTTAGCTGACTTATTAACCGACTTCTTAACCGACTTCTGGGCCGATTTAGCCGCTAATTTCTTCGCAAGTTTTTTTAGTGCCATGAGGGCGAAACTTTAATTTATTTAGAGCCTCTATAGCCAATTAGGCTCGCGATAGCGCCTTGAATTAGAATTCGCTGATGACCGGCTACCGTGCGATTCCGGCCTCCATTGACTTACCAAAGATGGAGCGCGAGATCCTCTCATTCTGGGAGAGCAACGCCATCTTTCATCAAAGCGTCCAAATGCATGAAGGCATGAGTTCATGGACCTTCTACGAGGGGCCACCAACTGCAAATGGAATGCCAGGTACCCATCACATCGAAGCTCGCGTTTTCAAAGATGTTTTCCCACGTTATCAAACGATGAAAGGTCACCAAGTCGTTAGAAAAGCAGGTTGGGATTGCCATGGTCTTCCTGTAGAGATCGCAGTGGAAAAGGAACTTGGATTCTCTGGAAAAGGCGATATTGAGAAATTCGGAATTGCAAAATTCAATGAGAAATGTCGTGAATCAGTACAACGCCATGTTGATGCCTTTACAACCATGACCAATCGCATGGGGTTCTGGGTTGATTTCGATCAAGCTTATTGGACGATGTCTCCAGAATATGTTGAATCAGTTTGGTGGAGTTTAAAAGAGATCTGGAAAAAAGGGCTGCTGGTTCAAGATCACCGCGTTGCTCCGTATTGCCCAAGATGCGGAACTGGGCTCTCTGATCACGAACTATCGCAAGGATATGAGACCGTAACGGATCCTTCTGTCTATGTACGTTTTCCGATCACAAGCGGTGATTTAAAAGAGCTCAATGCTAATTTCTTAGTTTGGACCACTACCCCATGGACATTGATTTCAAATACTGCGATTGCTGCAAATAGTGAAGTCGATTATGTAGCAGTCAAGGTTACTAAGGATGACGTTTCCGAAGTTTTGGTACTCGCAGAAGCGCTTCTTTCGAAGCTAGAT
>CAZYJU010000002.1:53835-56235 GCA_964647945.1 uncultured Actinomycetes bacterium
GGATGACGTTTCCGAAGTTTTGGTACTCGCAGAAGCGCTTCTTTCGAAGCTAGATGGCGAAGTCGAGATTTTGAAACGCTACAAGGGCAAAGACCTAGAACACATCTCCTATCAGCGCCCATTTGATGTCGTAGAGATTCCTAATTCACATTTCGTTGTACTAGCAGATTACGTAACTACTGAAGATGGCTCAGGACTTGTTCATCAAGCACCTGCTTTCGGTGCCGATGATTTAAAGACTTGCCGCGCCTATAACCTGCCTACCGTAAATCCAGTCCGTGCAGATGGACATTTTGAATCCGGACTTAAATTAGTCGGAGATCTATTCTTCAAAGAGGCAGATAAGCCAATTGTTAAAGATTTAAAAGTTCGTGGTCTTCTGTACAAGCATCAACCTTACGAACACCAGTACCCACATTGCTGGCGTTGCCACACAGCGTTGATCTACTACGCACAGCCTTCTTGGTATATCCGCACCACTTCAATAAAGGATGCCTTGATCCGTGAAAACCAGAAGACAGATTGGCATCCTGAAACCATCAAAACTGGTCGATATGGAGATTGGCTAAATAACAATATCGATTGGGCGCTATCAAGGAATCGCTATTGGGGCACTCCGCTACCTATTTGGCGTTGTGAAAATAAACATGAGATTGCAATAGGTTCACTCAAAGAGCTCGGTGAATTAGCTGGCGCTAACCTCTCTAATCTTGATCCACATCGCCCATTTGTAGATGACATCAAATTCCCATGCGAAACTTGTAAATCTGAAATGGTGCGCGTACCTGAAGTGATTGATTGTTGGTATGACTCAGGCGCTATGCCCTTTGCTCAATGGGGTTACCCGCACAAAGCAGGATCCGAAGAGAAATTTAAAGATTCCTACCCCGCGGATTTCATCTGTGAAGCTATCGATCAAACACGCGGTTGGTTCTACACCTTAATGACAATCGGCACCTTGGTCTTTGATCAATCTTCTTATAAGACAGTCCTCTGCCTAGGTCACATCCTCGATAAAGATGGCCGAAAGATGTCAAAGCATTTAGGTAATGTGTTAGAGCCAATGGCGCTAATGGAGCAACATGGCGCTGATGCCGTCCGTTGGTTTATGTTGGCAGCTGGCTCTCCATGGGCTGCAAGACGCGTTGGACATGATGCGATACAGGAAGTCGTTAGAAAGACCCTACTTACTTATTGGAACACCATCTCATTCATGTCGCTATACGCGCGGGCATCAAATTTCGAACCTTCCCAAGCTCCTGCACAAGCAGCTCGTCCGATCATGGATCGCTGGATCCTCTCTGAACTGCAAATACTAAATCGAGATGTTGATGCCGCATATGCAGATTTTGATTCGCAAAGCGCCGGAAGATTATTAGCAACCTTTATCGATGATCTTTCAAATTGGTATGTTCGAAGAAGTAGACGCCGCTTCTGGGATGGCGATCCAGCTGCGCTTGCGACTTTGCACGAGTGCTTAAAGACTTTAACTCAATTGATGTCGCCAATGGTTCCCTTCATAACTGAACACGTTTGGCAAGAGTTGATCAAGCCAGTCGAAAGTGATTTAGCAAGTTCAATTCACTTAACTTCATGGCCAGAAGTGAACACAGCAATGATTGATGAGCAATTGCGAGCTCAAGTTGCACTAACTCGCAGAATCGTCGAATTAGGAAGAGCTGCACGCGCCGAATCTTCGGTAAAGATTCGCCAGCCGTTAGGTCGCGCCTTGATATCAGCCAGCGGCTGGGCGCAATTGCCTTCGGATATGCGAGATCAAATCGCAGATGAATTAAATGTGTTAGAACTAGAAGACATTGCAAATGCTTCTGGTGATTTGGTGAGCGTCAGCGTAAAAGCTAATTTCCGCTCTCTGGGCACCAAGTTTGGTGGCAAAGTACAAGAGATCGCAAAGTTGATTTCAGCTAGCGATGCAGCAAAGTTGGTAGCAGAGCTTCGAATCAAAGGCGAAACAGAGCTAGGTGAATACAAAATTGCACTGGACGACTTGGTTATTACCGAACAGCCAAAGAGCGGTTGGTCCGTAGCAAGCAACAATGGCGAATCCGTCGCACTTGATCTGACCCTAACTCAATCACTGATTAATGCCGGAAATGTGCGTGAAGTTGTGAGAGCGCTACAGGAAGGTAGAAAGAGTGCTGGCTTTGAAATCACCGATCGAATTATGGTTAATTGGAATGCCAACCATGAGGTCGAACCTGCAGTCCTAGAAGCGCTCGAACATATCAAACGTGAAGTACTTGCAGTTGAGATGAAACAAGATCAGAGTCTTTTATGCGATACCGAACTGGGTTTTACTTTCAACTTAGCTAAAGCTTAAGCGGCTTTAAAGAAAAGCGAGCACCAAGCTCTGCAAAATCTGTACTGCAAAGAAACAGA
>CAZYJU010000002.1:56335-57962 GCA_964647945.1 uncultured Actinomycetes bacterium
CTTTAAAGAAAAGCGAGCACCAAGCTCTGCAAAATCTGTACTGCAAAGAAACAGACAATAAAAGAGAGATCTAGCGCCACGCCACCGATTCGAAGCGGTGGAATAAATCGTCTAAAGAAGTTAAGTGGTGGGTCTGTGAAGGTATAAACGCTCTCGGCAAACCAGAGCATGGCACCGCGCGGTTGCCATGCAGGTTTAAACATACGGACATAATCAAGAATTAAGCGCGCGAATAACGCATAGATAAAAACTTGCAGGAATCGATAGATCCAAATATCGAGCATTAATCAGCTCTGATTAAAGAAACTAGCCTCAGCTGCCGCAGTCTTTACCTCGTTAGAGACTTTGACATTTGCAGGAGAGAGCAAGAATACTTTTGATGTCACCTTTTCAATTGTTCCGTGATGACCGAAGACCAAACCGCTAGCAAAATCAACTAGTCGTTTTAACTCAGCTTCGCCCATATCAGTTAGATTCATGAGCACTGTATGGCCTTCGCGGAAACGCTCTCCGATGATTCGTGCTTCGTTGTAAGAACGTGGATTGACTGTGAAGATCTGATTGCTTGCAGGAGCAGAGATACTTGGCGCTACCGCAACCGAATCTTGCACTGCAGCAAGCCCACGAGTTTCACGAACTCTAATTCTTGGTGATTCTGGGTCACGTGCAATCTCTTCGCTCTCAAGGTCATCTGTAAGACCGAGAAAATTTCCTAGTTTCTTTAAGCTAGACATACGAGTATTTTAGAGAAGTCAGTTGCGTGAACCGAGGATTTGAGAGCCGATACGAACATGTGTCGCGCCATGGGAAATCGCACTCTGGAAATCTCCAGACATTCCAGCGGATAAATAAGGTGAGTTTGGATAGTTGGCTTTGAAATCAGAGTGAATCTTCGATAGGCGCAAGAAGGCGGAATCCGGTTCTTCACCAAGTGGGGCAACCGCCATCAACCCCTGCAATTTAAGGTTTTTGGTGGACATGATGGCATCAGCAATCTGATTTATCTCCTTTGGATCCGCGCCTTGGCGCGCTGATTCTCTGGAATCTGATTTGGAATCTAATTTGGAGTCCAATGAAACCTGAATGAATATCTCGAGCGAGTCTTTTCTTGAATTGCCTTCCTCAGAGATTCTCGTCAAAGCGCTGGAAATTAGATCAACATAGCGAAGCGAATCAACTGTCTGAATCACATCTGCCCAACTGCAGATTGATCTCAATTTGTTGCTCTGCAATTGACCTTGAAAGTGCCATTTGGCCGAGACTGCTGGCGCTTTTAATTTGCCTTCTTGATCGCGGTTCTCGCCAAATTCAGAACAGCCAAGTTCTCGTAAAATCTCCACATCACTTACGGGAAATGTTTTAGTTACAACTATTAGGTGAACGCCTTCAGGTATCTGACTTTTAATATTGGCCAGGTTGGTAGCGAGCTCTGCCTTACGATCTATCGCCATATAACACCTGCTTGTCTGCCAGTGATGTTATCTCTTCGATATGAGAATGCTTTGGGATCTTCGAAGACGCAACTGGAGTGATCCATTACCACCGTATCTTTGATTTCACTCTTTAAGCCCGCCACCAGATCCAACGTGAACTTTCCAGTTCGCGGCATCGAATTAGTCGCTGGGAA
>CAZYJU010000003.1:0-3602 GCA_964647945.1 uncultured Actinomycetes bacterium
GAGAGTACATAACCACCGATTGCGGAGAAGATAATTGCAATTCCACCCATGGTTGGAGTTCCACGTTTGATTTGATGACTCTGCGGGCCATCATCGCGAATGATTTGTCCATAGCCTTTTCTAGCTAACAACCTGATCAGCATTGGAGTACCAAAAAGGCTTAGGAAGAGCGCAATTACGCCTGATAACAAAATCTCTTTCACTGCGACTCCCAACTCTTAATTAGCGCATCTGCCAATTCTTCTAAATGCTCTGCACGAGAAGCTTTGATCAGAACCACATCTCCGGGGGTGATTTCGGGAAGTAACTTAGAGAGCGCGCTCTGCCAATCTTGGAAATGTAGCGAAGGTTCACCATATTCCGGGGTATTTATCGCCACTAAATGATCAATCGCTAAGTCTTTCGCTAATTGGCTAATTTTTTTATGGGCAGATTCAGAGATCGGCCCCAATTCATGCATCTTTCCAAGAAAGGCCCAGGCTTGGCCGCCCCGCTCCTGTGCGAATAGGCGAAGTGAGAAGAGCGCAGCCTCCATGGATTCTGGATTTGCGTTGTACGCATCGTTAATAAGTAATAACCCTGGCAGTTCATGAAGTTCCATGCGCCACTTGCTTCGACTCTCAGCCATCGAAAGTGAGGTTGCAATGTGATCGTTTGAGATTCCTAACGCTGTTGCCGCTGCTGCCGCTGCCAGCGCATTTGGAATTTGATGTGCGCCAATAAGTCGCATCCCAACCGATACTCGACCTTCGCTATTCACTAAATCAAAATGTGGGCAACCTTCGCGAATCTCTACATCCGCTGCTCTAACGTCGGCATCAGAGGTCTCGCCAAAAGTAATCACTTTCCCAGAGAATCCATCTGCCATCTTTGGAGTAAATTCATCGTAACGACCCAGAACGGCTATCCCATCTTTGGATAACGAATCAATCAACTCTTTTTTGGTTTTTGCGATATTTTCCACGCTTCCAAATTCCGAGAGATGTGCACTTCCAACTTTTAAAACCACACCAATATCAGGTTTGACGACCGATGCTAGATATCCGATATCGCCCATGTGGCGCGCACCTAACTCTGCAATGCAAAATCTTGTCTGTTCGTCGCAACGTAGCAAATTCAATGGTGCACCAAGTTCGTTATTGAACGAATTCTCAGGTGCAATCGTTGGAGCAACGCTCGATAGAATCTGAAAGAGCAAGTCTTTGGTGGTGGTCTTGCCTTGAGATCCAGTTATACCGATCACCTTCAACTGTGGAAGCTGAGTTCTAACGTACGCTGCTAAATCGGCCAGCGCTTTGTAGACATCCGCTACCTTGATATTTGGCGCATCAACATTTTTGGTAACTAACGCAAATGCTGCGCCATTTTCAATTGCAGAACTTACAAAGTCATGTCCGTCCGCTTGCGCTCCTACCAGCGCTAGAAAAAAGCTGCCCGTCGTAGCTTTTCTTGAATCAAAAACCGGCGCTAACCAGACCTCTGTGTCTCCCGAGACATTCAACTCGCCTCCGACAATCTCAGCTATTTTCGCTGCATTCATCCGAATCATCGAAGGCTCGCAATCGCCTCAGCAATGACCCTGCGATCATCAAACGGATGCTTTACGCCGCTAATTTCCTGACCACTTTCATGTCCCTTACCTAGAACTGCCACTACATCACCTTCGTTTGCCAGAGCGATGGCCCTTGCGATTGCTGCCTTGCGATCTGCAATAACCTCTCCTGAGTGTGAAAGAGTCCCCACCATCTCCTGCAAAATTGAAACTGGATCTTCGCTTCTTGGATTATCGCTTGTAAAAATTGGGTAGTCAGATTCTGTTAGCGCTCTACCCATCAAAGGTCGTTTACTGCGATCTCGATCTCCACCACACCCAAGTACTGCGATTAACTTACCTTTGGTTAATCCTCTTGCAGTTTTCAAAACATTTATAACTGCGTCCGGTGTATGAGCGTAGTCAACAAAAGCTAGGAATCTCTGCCCTGCATCAACTATTTCAAGTCGACCTGGTGCTCCGGTGTAGCTATTCAAATTTGCCGCAATTGAAATGGGATCTACCCCACTCATGACTGCAATTGCAATTGCCATTAATAAATTATCTAGGTTGTAATCACCAATTAATCTGGTGTGACCTTCAATTAAAATTCCCTGAGGGCCGCGGATTTTTACAGCGTAGGTCCTACCAAAACTTGTAATCTCTTCATAACGCCAATCAGCGCTTGCATTGCGCGAGATAGTTACCACTGGTATCTCTATCGATTTTGCCAAACGAGCGCCATAGACATCATCGATGTTTATCACCGCGGTTTCCGTTAATCCATACTGGAATAGAGAGGCTTTGGCCTTGAAGTAACTCTCCATATCTCCATGGAAATCAAGATGATCCTGCGTGAGGTTTGTGAAACCACTGATCTTGAAATTCGTACCCGTCACGCGATGCATCACTAGCGCGTGACTTGAAACTTCCATCGCCACCGACCTTAAATGTCGCTCTTTCATCGCAGCGAGTAGCGATTGCAAAGGAGCAGCTTCGGGAGTGGTGTGGCTAGAAGGCAATTGCTCGGAATTAATCTGGGTGTTTACAGTGCCAATTAACCCACTATCCCAATTTGCTGATTGCCAAATCTGATGAAGCAGCGTGGTCACAGTGGTCTTTCCATTGGTACCGGTAATTCCTACTGTGAACATGTCAGCTGAAGGATCACCATAAATATGCGCTGATACATAGCCCACTACCTTTCGTGGATCAGCCACGACCAATGTTGGCAACACAGTTGAAGCACTTGATCCACTCTGGTCGGTTAATACAGCCACTGCACCATTTTTGATTGCGGTATCTAGAAATTCGATACCGTGATGTTTAGCGCCTTGAATTGCAACGAAGATATCTCCTGGTTCGATTTCGTTTGCATCTTGGGCGATACCGTTTATTAATAGATCTCCGCGATTCTCGATATCATCAACATTTAGAATTTGTGCGATGCCAGCAAAACTCACACTCGGAGAGTTAAGCGGTCTAATCATTGGTTGGCCTTCGCAAGTTCTGCCGCATTTAAAGGCATTGGCTTAATTTTAGTATTTGTCGGTGGAATTCGTTTGGTTTCAAGTACATAGCTCATTACCTCTTTGAATACCGGTCCGCCTAAAACGCCACCCCAGTGCATTCCTTGCGGTGCTTGAATCGTTACATTGATTACATAACGAGGATTATCTGCAGGAGCAAAGCCAATGAAAGATGCGGTGTAACCGCTGTATCTCCCGGTTACTGGATCAACGCGCTCTGCGGTACCTGTCTTTCCTGCGATTCGATAGCCCGCAATCGCCGCAGATGGCGCAGTTCCATTTGGTCCAACTACGCTCTCCATCATCAAACGCATAGTTTTTGCAGTCTCTGGACTGATCACACGTACGCTTTTTCTCTCTTTTGCTGGCGTGAAATGTCCGTGGCTATCCGCAGTTCCTGCGATAACTGTTGGCTCTACTCGAACTCCATCATTAGCTATCGTGGCAAAGATCGAGGTTGCTTGCATTGCAGTAACTGAATATCCCTGACCAAAAGTCATTGTGTATTTAGTAGTTCCGTACCATTTGTTTGGCGGATTAAT
>CAZYJU010000003.1:3702-9018 GCA_964647945.1 uncultured Actinomycetes bacterium
TTCTCTTCAATTGCCGCCGCCAAAGTCATTACTTTTCCAGTAGAGCCTGGCTCATATACATCCTGCACCGAAGAGTTATGTACATCGCTTAATTTAACTGGCTTATTTGGATCAAAAGTCGGCGCAGTTGCATGCGCCAAAATCTGGCCAGTTTTTGGATCCATCACAATTACGGTTCCACTTGCCGCCCTGGAGCTCTTTACAGCTTTGGCAATCGCATTCTGAGCCACATATTGCACATCGCGGTCGATAGTTAATCTAACTGTAGCGCCTGCTTTGCCCTGTACGAGCTGTTGTTGTGTTCCCGGTATCTCTGCGGCATATCCATTTGCATATAGGTATTTGCCATCTTGACCTTTGATGATTGAATTCAAACTAGATTCAATGCCAGCAGCGCCATCTCCCTCTTGATTTACAAATCCAACTAAAGAGGCAATTAGAGAACCCGATGGATATTCGCGTGTGTAATTGCGCTCTGCATAGAAGCCCACAATTCGCTTGTCATAATCTTTTTTACTTAGCGCATCGTTATATTTTGAGAAGGCATCTTTTAGCGCGCTCCATTGCGCAGGCGTCGCATTACGTGCCACCAAGAACCACCGCTTCTCTCCGGTGACTCGAGACTCGATCTCATTTGCAGGAATGCGCAGGATTGGCGCAGCGATTTCTGCGACCTTCTTTGGTTCGGCAACCAAAGTCTGATCTACCACCACATTTAGCGCACTAACGCTTCTGGCAAATGGAATCCCTTTGATATCGGTGATCTCGCCTCGTGGCGCTAACTGAATACTGGTGCGATAAAGCTCATTATTTACGCGAACCGTGTAGTCACTTGCATTGATCGCTTGCACATCAAATAGTCTGATTGCTAGGCCGAATAGAAAGAACAAGCCAATCGCAATCAAACTCAGAATTCTGCGCTGGAAGAGATCTCTAGCCATTTGCCACATCCGAGATATCTATAAATCTAGGCTCAGAGTTAGGGCGCATCCCCAATTTTGTTGCGGCGTTGGCAAGAACATTGGGAGAGCTTCTACGTGCCACCTCTTTGGCAATTGCTTCGCGTTGGTCGCTTAGGACTTGAGCCTCACGCTGCAATTTAGCAAGCGTGAATGCATCGCGAGTAGACAGTGAAGAGATAACAAACATCACCATTAATACAAAAACCATCAAGATAGTCACCAATATCGTAAATGAACGATTGGTGATTGAGCGGCCATTCTCGAGTTCTGGGACTAATCGCAAAATCGCTCTCTGTGAAGATTGCGCGATTGCTTGGCCCGTTTGTCTTGTTTTGGTAATTGCAGGTGCCAGGATTGGAATCGCCATTTAAGCCGCAATCCTTTCGACGGCTCGAACTCGAACTGATTGAGCTCTTGAGTTCTCTGCGATCTCCAAATCGGTTGCGGCTTCACCTTTAGCAATCAATTTAAATTTGGCAGCATGGCTTGGGAGTTCTATTGGCAAATCTCTTGGAGTTGTTGAAGTTGTCACTTCAGTGAATGCTTCTTTGACTATTCGATCTTCAAGTGATTGGAACGAGAGCACTACCAAACGGCCGCCGACTTTTAAGAGATTCAAAGCTTGTGGCAAAGCGCGCTCGATGGTTTCAAGTTCATCGTTAACAGCAATTCGAAGCGCTTGGAATGTGCGCTTGGATGGGTTTCCACCAGTTCTACGCGCAGCTGCCGGAATTGCAGCTTTAACTAATGTTGCCAAAGTTGAGGTATTTGTAATCGGAGCAAGTTCGCGCTCTCTGATGATGAAATCAGCGATTCTTGGCGCGAACTTCTCCTCGCCGTAAACTCTCAAAATACGGGTCAAATCTGCATGCGACCAGGTATTAACTATCTCGGCAGCGGTAATTCCCTTGGTTTGATCCATCCGCATATCAAGCGGAGCATCTTGGGAATATGAGAAACCACGATCAGCCACATCTAATTGCATTGATGAAACGCCTAGATCAAAGAGCGCGCCATCAATCTTCTCGAATCCAAATTGCTTAACGACCTCTTCAAAATGATCAAAAACTGAATGCGCAATATGAATGCGATCCTTAAATTCTGATAGACGCTCACTGGCTTTATTGATAGCTGTTGTATCTCTATCAATTGCGATCAAAGTTAAATTTGGGAAGCGTTTCAACATTGCATAGGAGTGTCCGCCAAGACCCAAAGTAGCATCGACAAAAACTGGGGATTCTGAATTTTCAATTGCTGGTGTTAATAATTCAATACAACGGTCTAATGCAACTGATATATGCATCTTGCCTCCCCCTTTCAAAACTTTCCACTTTCAGACTTTCACTTGCGGTCTTTCACTTGCTTAAACATTTAATTTCGCCTAACTCCTCTGGTCACTGCCGTCCTACGGATCAGGTTCTGGCTTCGGGGAAGGGAAGTCAGAACAAGGAAGGCAGTGGCCACAAGAGTCAGTTAAAAGAGTCCCGGAAACACCTCTTCCGAAACATCTGCGAAATTCTTTTCACGATCTGCGAGATATTCATTCCAGGAAGTTGCATCCCAGATTTCAACTCGAGTATTTGCGCCAATAACGACGCACTCTTTTTCTAAACTTGCATATTCGCGAAGGCTCTGCGGAATCGTCACGCGACCTTGGCGATCTGGAATTTCATCGTGTGCACCTGCAAACATGACACGTGAATAATCACGCGCAGCTTTTTGGGTAACTGGCGCTTGTCTTAAAGTTTCGGTAATTGTTAGAAATTCACTCTGCGGAAAAACATATAAACAGCGCTCTTGGCCTTTGGTGATTACTAAGCCGCTTGCTAGCTCTTCGCGAAATTTCGCGGGAAGGATTAAACGACCCTTCTCATCAAGCTTTGGTTCGTGGGTTCCCAAGAACATCGCTTAGGCCCCCTTCCCCGGAAATACCTAACAATTCCCCACTTTACTCCCTTTTACTCCTTTTTCAACCACCTTTCCCCATAAAAACCCCATAGCCTCCCCACTTAAACCATCGTTTTGGCTGGCTGAATTGGCGCAAAAAAATGCCCACCGCAGCCGGTGGGCTATTGGTGGGTTTTTGGAAATCTAGGTTTTATCTACTCCTGGTTACGGCGATCCCAGCGCTCTTGAATTCGCCCTGGGCCTTGGCTCTTCTTGCCTTTGACCTTGATCGAGACTTTTGGGCGGATGCGGATAGTTGCAGCCCCTGCGAGCGCGACTAAGAATCCCAAGATTCCAAGCCAGGTCATCTTTGAAATTACCCCAGATAGAAGCAGAGTGATTCCAAGGAGAATTGCAGTGATATTGAGGGCAACGCTTGGACGGCGGCGAGCCATTGTCGCTACCAGGCGTGGATCTTCAGCCTGTAGCGCAGCTTCCATCTCTTCGATGATCTGCCGTTCGCGATCTGTTAAACCCATAGCGCTAAACCTACTCTTCCTCGCCCTCTCTCTTCAACTTTATTAAACGAGCTGGCCTTACGGATTCTTCCCCGAAGCGCGAAGCCGCCTTATCTACCGCGCTCTCTGCCTCGCGCCAACCCTTATCCCGCTGACCGAGCATTAACTGCTGCGGCGCACTTTCATGCAAATTCTCAAGGCTTACCCCAACCAATCGAAGCCTCGCCCGCTCTAGCTTTAAAGCAAGGTGTAACTCTTTGACTACTTGGTAGATCTCTTGGGTAGAACTAATTGGAAGCGGCAGAGTTTTAGATCTAGTGATGGTCGAGAAATCAGAAAACCTCACCTTTATTGAGATGGTCTTTGCATAGAGCTCTTTATCGCGAAGTCTTGCGGCAGCGCGTTCGGTAAGTCGTAGATATTCGCGCAAGATAATTTCGGGATCTTCGATGTCATATGCAAAAGTCTCGGCGGCGCTAATTGATTTATCTGGTTCTTCAGGAATTACCGATCTGGAATCTCGCCCCCACGAAAGTTCATGTAAATGTTCACCAGTAGCATCGCCAAGCGCTCGCTTTAAAGTATCAAGCGGAGTCTCTGCTACATCTTTCACCGTTTTCAAACCCAACTTCTGCAACTGCTCTGCAGTTTTAGGGCCGACTCCCCAAAGATCAGATACAGGTAATGGGTGTAAAAAGTTGATGATGCGATCGGGATTTATCTCAAGTAATCCATTTGGTTTGCAATGGCCTGATGCTAATTTTGCAATGAATTTATTGGGCGCAATTCCTACCGAACAAGTGATGCCACACTCTTCGTGGACTCTCTTTCTGATTGCTTGGCCAATTTCGCGAGGGGTTCCAAGTAGCTTCTGTGCGCCGGTGATATCTAGGAATGCTTCATCTAATGAAAGTGGTTCGACTAGCGGTGTGAATGATGCAAATATCTGCATTACCTTTGCAGAGATCTCTGAATATCTATGATGGTCAGGGGAAACAAAGATCGCATGTGGCGCCATTCGTTTAGCGCGACCTACCGGCATTGCTGCGCGAATTCCAAATTTACGAGCCGCGTAATTGGCGCTTAATACGACGCCTCTGACGCCAGCGCCAACTACTACTGCTTTGCCACGCAAAGTGGGGTCATCAAGTTCTGCAACCGATGCATAGAAAGCATCCATGTCGCAGTGAATGATGATCTGTTCTGCCATTATCCGAGATTACTTTTCTTTGCTTGAAAACTTTCATAGGCGCTTGGTAGATCCCAGGCTCCAGTTGCGCGAATTGAGACCCCTTTAGGGCCGGTGCGCCGTACTACCCCGCGCACCAAGAGCAGGTTTGATGAGAATAATGTCTGCGCAAATTGCTCGTGGGTATCGGTAAAGAAAGTGGCATCGCTACAACCGAAGCCATCATCTATCGATAAGAAGATTACGCGCTTTCCAGAACGCACTGGTGGTTGCTGCAAAGCGACTTTTACGCCAGCTACCAAAATAGATGCGCCAGATCTCTGCTTTAATAAATCAGAGGACCTGACTGCGCCAATCTGATTTAAGAATTTTCCGTAGAACTGAATTAAATGCGAAGAGACCTCCATGCCTAAATGTTCTACCTCATTCTGCACCTTCTCGGCATGGGTCAAATCAGGTAAACCACTTGGCTTTAAATCAGGTGGTGCGAAACCGAAAGTTAATTGTGATTTTGTCTGCACCGCTGCCGGTGAGTTATTGATATCTGCTAAATGCAGGGCTAAATCACGGCGGTTGATGTTATGTAGAGAATCAAATGCCCCAATCATGATCAACTTCTCAGTGGTTGGATAGCTTGCGCCAGAACGACGTACAAAATCATTTAAATCCAAATATGGCGCAGCATTTACGATCTGAGTAGCTTCAATTTCAGAGATTCCTGATAGGTCGCTAAGGGCCATTCGAATTGCGCTATTTGAAT
>CAZYJU010000003.1:9118-11225 GCA_964647945.1 uncultured Actinomycetes bacterium
CGCTATTTGAATCGCTATCCGAAATCGCTTCTACCCGATAAGTAATATCTGATTTATTTACATCAACGGGAAGTACTTTGATTCCCATCTGTCTTGCCTCATCTAAAACTAGCCGCTTTGGGTACATCCCAGGGTCGTGGGTTAATAACCCTGAGATAAAAGCGGCAGGATGATGCGTTTTAAGCCATGCAGATTGATAGGTAGGAAGTGCGAAGGCTGCCGCATGCGCTTTGCAGAAACCAAAGGAGGCAAAGGCGCGAAGTACCTGCCAGATCTCATCGATTACTGTGCGCGGATATTTTGCAGCGCGCTCATAGAACCAATCGCAGATCTCTTGCTGCTTTGAGAAATCACCAAGTGCGCGACGTTTCTCGTCAGCTTCAGCGTAAGAGATCCCAGTCATTATCGAGATGATTTGGATTACCTGTTCGTGAAAGACCACTACCCCACAAGTCTGCGCCAAAACCCCATGTAAATCAGGGTGGATCAACTTAGGGCTACTGAAACCTTGGCGGGCATTTAGAAATGGCGTGATCATGTCGCTTTTAACTGGCCCTGGTCTAAATAAAGAGATATCGATAATCAGATCTTCAAAACAATCTGGTTGCAACTTACCGACTAATTCTCGTTGTCCGGGAGATTCGATTTGAAATAACCCGATGGTCTTAGTTGATTGAATCAATTTGTAAGTATCTGGGTCATCAAGTGGCACTGATTCGATATCTACGGATCTACCTTCGGTTCGTTCGACTTCGGAGAGCGCATATGAGATCGCAGATTGCATCCGGACCCCCAAGATATCTAGCTTCAGTAAACCAATCGCTTCGACATCATCTTTATCGAATTCGACCATGGAATAGCCGCTGGCATTGATCAACCTAGGTGCGCGATCTGGCAGAGTGTCATTGCTAAGTACGACTGCGCATGGATGCATCGCTAAATTTCGTGGCAAACCATCCAGGCGCTCTGCCAATTTGATGGCCATCGCTGCAAGTGGGGTATTGATATTTAAGCTCTTTAGCTCTGGCAGGCTCTCTAAAGCTTTTGAGATATTGCGAGCGCGGATATGGGGCAAGCTCTTTGCGATCAGGTCGATTTCGGATTGCGACATACCAAGTGCAGCGCCAGTATCTCTGATTGCATGTCGCGCTCTGTAGGTATCAAACATCGCAACAGTTGCAGTTCGGTGTTGATATTTTTTAAAGACTAAGTCGTAGATCTCTAAGCGTCGCGCAGATTCGACATCGATATCTATATCTGGCAGTGCTCTTCGAAGTGGTGAACAGAAACGCTCCATTAATAGCCCGTAACGAATCGGATCTACACCAGAGATACCCAGTAGATGGCAGATCAAAGAACCCGCGCCGCTACCTCTTGCTGCGACTCTAATGCCTGCACCGCGAGCCATATCAGCAACATCGGCAACCGTTAGAAAATAACTTTCATAACCAAGGGTTGCAACCGTTGCCAATTCATCGTCTAGCCGTTCGCGCGCTTTAGTTAAATCATCGCTAGTTGAATAACGCCAATTAAGGCCCGCCTCGCACCTTGTGCGAAGCAATGAACGCAGCTCTTGATAACTACTTGCGCCGACTACCTCAGGTTCGGGTAGTTCGATGCCGCCTAAACCAAAATCTTGCGGAGAGAGGATGCAACGCTCTGCCACTCTTTGGGTGGCGCGAAGTAGCGCTCTGCCATTTCGCTCTCCGGCGGCGCGGGCGATTTCATCTGCCAATTGACGCATCGCATCTGGAGTTTTTAAATAAGCCTCATTGTTCTTTCGCTCTACATGGCGTGGATGTAGCGGCACCAATTTGCGAGCTGAATCCAAGATATCTGCGATTGGTCCATCATAAGAATTTAACATTCTGACTGAATTGGTAATCACTGCCGGCAGATCGTGATCGCGCGCAAATCCAAGCATCCGCGCAGCATGGCTGGTAGAGCGGGGCCCATCCCCTGCGATTAGATGCGAGGTGCATTCGATGATTGAATCTGCAAAATACGGCCGATATTTATTGAATTCTATTAACGCCTGATCTGGTCGATGCTTGCCAATCAAATTTGCAATTTCAGATTCGGGGCCATGAAATAAAATCAAATTCTG
>CAZYJU010000003.1:11325-12658 GCA_964647945.1 uncultured Actinomycetes bacterium
ACGTAGCGCGCTAATTAATCTACATAGCGAGCGCCATCCACCACTATCGCCTGATCCAGTAATTGATCCAGATTGCGCAAGTAAAGTAACGCGGGCGTTGGCTAGTTGTAGATTGATTCCGACTATTGGGGCGATGCCAAAATCTTTAGCAGCTTGCACAAATCGAATTACCCCCGCTAAAGAATCACGATCGGTTATCGCAAGGGCTGGCGCGCCAAATTGCGCAGCTCTTTCAACTAAATCGTGTGGCTGCGCAGTTCCGTATTTGAAAGAGAATGCGCTAGCGCAAGAGAGGTGGATAAACATTTAATCAACTTCAAACTATTCGAATCAGCCACTTGCCAGTTACTTCATCTTTTTCTAATTCGAAGGTAGTCACAGCGCCGATTGGAGCAGCCTCAACGCGCCAGATTGCGCGGGAGTTATCGTCTAAGAGATTTGGGCTATCTGGTCGATAGATCCCATCGCTAATTCGATTCCACCAACCACCAGCTTCGCACCAGCGATTTAGGATGTTGTGGATCCGAAAGCGCCTGCCCTTGTAGATAAATTCAAGGGGCGCGCTGCCATCGGTTACGACTGGCTCTACCGGCGATTGGCCTTTGCGCTCTTGTTGGCTGTTGGGCTCTTTAGATAATTCGAACATTTGTTCGAAATCTATCGTCCAGGGGCGACAAATGGCAACACTCCAAGCGGTTTCTGGTCAAAAGTGATTGAAACTTCAACTATCTAGTACCCTACTGGCATGTCCTCCCCTAGGGCTAACAGTTCAAAGTAAAGATAGAGAACAAGTCAAAACGAGATAAACAGAAATATAAAAGGAGCAGTAATGACAGTAGCAATGGCGATTGGCCAGATTCTATTTGCGCTAATTTTCGTAAATTCCGGAATCAGCCACTTAACCAAGCTTGATGCAATGACCGGCTATGCAAAATATAAGAAGGTCCCAGCAGCGAAATTATCAGTAATCGCCTCAGGATTGATGATCCTAGTTGGCGGCATCTTTGTTGGCCTTGGTATCTATGCAGACCTTGGTGCACTACTACTTGCAATCTTCCTAATCCCAACTGCATTCTTGATGCATAACTTCTGGAAAGAGACCGATGCAACTGCAAAGATGAATGAGACCATTGCATTCTTCAAGGATCTCTCACTTGCTGGCGCAGCGCTAATCATCTACGCGCTTGTAGCAGGCGGAGCTGAACTCGGAATCAACATCACCGGTTCATTCTTCTAAATCTAATTAACTAAAACACCCTCGAATCAAACTTCGGGGGTGTTTTTGTTTTACTACAGTGGGCACATGGAAGTCATTGGAGCTTTGCTCGCTGGC
>CAZYJU010000003.1:12758-26227 GCA_964647945.1 uncultured Actinomycetes bacterium
CTTTGCCTATCTACTCTTTGCGATTGCCGCTTTTACTTTGATCGAAACTTGGATCCTTCAAGCTTAATCCAGAGCTTTCACCTTTACATATCTAGATTGTCTACCAACTAGCAGTAACAAAACAGCAAGCAGGCCAAATGAGATTGGCAAGGATGTAAGTTCGGAGATTCCGCCAATTAGCGCAGGTCCAAAGAAATTGGCAGCAATTGCAATTAGCGCTACTCGAGCCATTCCAACAGATGGCGCAACTCCGGGCAAACTCATGGCCGCTAAATTAAATGCTGGAAACAACGGCCCCATACATAAACCGGCGATTACAAATGAGATGCTTATGATTGCAACGGCCAATACTTGATTGATGCTAGAAAGTAATAACCCAAAGATCAAGCCAATTGCTAAAGAACTTCCACCGATGTAGCCACCATACTTAACGGTTTTTTGGTGTCCCCATTTTTCGAACCACTTATCACCAAGGAATCTACTTACAATCATGCCTAGTGAATACATAGTGGCTGCAACTGCAGTGACACCTTTACCAACATCCATATGATCCTTTAAAAGGATGCCGCTCCAATCATAAATTCCTGCCTCGGGAATGAATGATGCAGTTAGCCCAATACCAAGCGCCCATAAAGGCACCGCCTCTTTTGAGAAGAATGGAATCTTGGCGGCGGTAACTTCATGCGCCTCTCCCTTATGTCCATCTAGATCTTTAGGTAACAAACCACTGATTGTGATGACATAAAGAATTGCTGAGATTATGGCTAAAGCTTTTAAATGTTCTTGCGGCGTAATTAATCTTGCAATCGCGCCACCTAGGAAAGTAACTGTGAATGCACCGACACTCCAAAGCGCGTGGAATGAAGACATGTAACGAGCCTTGGTCCATTTTTCGATAGCCATAGCTTGTACATTTGCTGCAACATCTAGCGCTGAGAAAGCTAAGCCAGTTAGAAATAGACCAATTACCAAGGTGCGCACATCATGAGCACTTCCCATCGTGTAAATTCCGACCGGCATGATCGCACCACAGATATATGCAACATTTCGACTTGCTATCAAGTGAATTGCACGCCCTGATATTTGACTGCCACATACTGATCCAAGTGCTCCAGCTAGAAAGACCAAACCAAATCTGCCGTCGCTTAACTCCAATTGCTCTTTAATTTCAGGGATTCTTGGCACCCAAGCCATAGAACTGATTCCCATAACGAAAAATGTGACCCATAAGTAATTGCGCGCTTTCAAAGCTGATCGGGTCATGGGTTTCACTTTAATATACTTAATTGCATGGATGGTGTTCTAGAGCGCGAGCCGGTTAAAAGGGTTGCAAAGTCACTATCTGAATTTCAAATGGGGGCAATTCACGTACTAAAGGAGAGCGCAAGAACTGCGCAAGATGCGGCAAGTGCTTTGAATATTGAAGTTGGACAGATTGCTTCATCGTTGATTTTTCGATTACCTGACGGTTCGCCAATATTGATTATCACAAGCGGTAGACATAGAGTCGATACAGAATTAGTCGCTCGAAATTTAACGGTCAGTCATTTAGATCGCGCAGATGCGAATTACGTTAAAGAGCTATCCGGCTTCTCAGTTGGTGGGGTCAGTCCACTTGGTTGGATAAATAAAATTGATCATATTTACATTGACCAAACGCTAAGTGAATATCCTGCGATTTGGGCAGCTGCTGGACATCCACATGCAGTCTTCCCAACTAGCTTTGCAGAGCTACAAAGAGTTACCGATGCTAAACCGCTGGTAGTTGGTGATTGATGTCGATTAGAAATTACAACCCTGGCCGCAATCGGCGTGGTCGAGTTTCGATTGCAGCTGAGCGTTTTTTATATGGATCATTGTCGTTTAGCATCATTGCGCAAGTTCTATTCCTCTTTCAAAAGAATGATCGTCTAATTCTGATTTCAGCGGTTTTGGGGGCGGTGTTTGCACTTACCCATGCACAGCTTGCTTATGCAAAACGCTATTTTTGGAGCTACTTAATATTCACTCTTAGCTTCTCGTTAATCGTCGAGAGTGTTTCATTAAATACTGCGTGGCCCTTCGGCGAAGTTTCGTATCAGAATCTAGGTTTTGAAATCTCCGGAGTGCCATTAATTGTCGTAGTGATGTGGCTTGCCACAATGCATCCCCTTTTGATTCTGGCTAGACGCATTGCACCAAATTGGGTTTTTCTATGCGGAGCTTTAGCCATCACTGCCTATGAGCTCTTCTTCGATCAATTACTGGTTGCCAGCAAATTTAAAATTTGGAATTTCGAAGGTGCGCATATTCCCTTTCAGACCCGGATTCCGTTATCTAATCTCTTTGGCTGGCTCCTTGTAGGTGTGGTCTACTTTGGAGTCGCACATCTGGTGATTCCAAAAGAACGGAGAAAGATCTCGGCATCTTTAACTTCAATAGATGCATTCTTGGTTTGGACTTGGCTCTTTCATGTGAGTGCAAACCTCTTCTTCTTTGGCAAGCCTGGAACAGCGCTACTTGGCGGCTTGGTTTACGGCGCGCTTCTTGTGCCGTATTTAAGTTCCCGATATTTGGGACAGCCTTAAATTGAGCGATAAAAAAGTAGTCTTAATCAAAGGTGCTTCTATTGCAGGGCTAACTGCAGCTTCAAGATTGGCAAAATTCAAATACGAGTGCCATTTGATCGGCGAACCATATAGAAATACCGAAATTGAAGGCTTTGAATTCGACTTCGCCCCACTTTTTACCTTGCCCGCTACCTTTCGAGACTTCTTCCAGAAGACTGGAAAGCACTTTGGTCAAGTTTTGGATGTAGAAAATTGTGATCCTGCTTTTGTATTTAAATTCCCAGATGTCGAAATTAGGTTTGCAAATTTATCGCACAGCGAACGCTTGAAGGAGCTTGGCTCAAAACTCGGTCCAGAGGTTGCAGCCGAATGGGATCGCATAATCAAAAGTGGAGAATATTTCTGGGATCAACTTAGAGAGAATTATGTTGAATGGGAATTTTCGCTGCGCAAAGCAAACATCCCAACTTACCTGCGATTAAAAGCTCCTTGGATAAAGAGCCCGCATTTAAATCGAATTTTAGGCCATTACTCCACTTACTTTGGTTACCCTGCTGGGATCTACAAGTGGTCAGCAATTGCTGCATTTGTCGAAGAGTCTTTCGGAATCTGGCAGATTAAAGGCGGTCAAGGCGCACTTTACGAAGCGCTCACACAAAGAGCGCTCGAACTCGGCGTTAAGTTTGAACCTGAAAAGCAATTAAATTTTGATTACGAAATAGAGGCTGATCAAGTCTTCGATCGACCTGCACAGCGATTGATTGGAATTGAGAATTATCCAACTGACTTGCCGACCAGAACTGTTATTTTTCACGAGGATGGGTTAACGACCGATCTTTATGCCACGAAAATTGAGACTGGGAAGTATGCATTAGTGTTAACTGGGAAATCAGATATCTCGGATTTTGATCAATATGCCATCGTGGATCAATATCGTGCAGAAATCAAAGGTAATGCCGACAATAGATTGGTGACGAAGATTAGAAGTGCAAATCGTAATCATTTCAAAGTACGCCATTTAGACTCTTTGGCGCATGGTGCGATAGCTGGCGAGCTACTTGCAAATGCCGTCCGAGGGATTAAGAATCGCCCAAGCCATGAACATTGAACTATTAACCGAAAAGGTTAATCAAGCCCTAAAGTCACAAGTCTCAGACTTTTGTGACCAAATTACCCAGATTGATCAACAACTATCACCGGTAGCAGATTCGCTTTCCCAATTCTTAAGCGAAGGCAAACGATTTAGACCGCTCTTTGCTCTGATCGGCTACTTAGGCGCTGATGGAAAATTAAATGAGGAAGTTATTAAAGCGACCTGTGCGCTTGAATTCCTACAGGCTAGCGCATTGATACATGATGATTTGATGGACTCTTCAGATACTAGAAGAGGTAAGCCCGCAATCCACTCACAATTTTCTGCAAAGCACGGAGCCGAATTTGGCGCGGCAGCGGCCATCTTGATTGGTGATATCGCACTTATTTGGAGCGATCAATCACTTTCACAATCAGGAGTCTCAAGCCAGGCCTTGGCAACAGTTTCACCAATATATGCAGTGATGCGAAATGAATTGATGGCTGGACAATTCCTTGATGTCTTTGAGCAGACCCAAAGTAACTTTAGCGTCGAGCGTTCGCTAAAAATCGCACGATATAAATCTGGCAAATACAGCATTGAACGACCCTTACATTTTGGCGCGGCTCTGACCAAAAGTGCAAAGCTAGAAGATTTCTATCAAATCTATTCAGAATACGGCTTACCTCTTGGTGAGGCATTTCAACTTCGCGATGATTTACTTGGAGTCTTCGGAGATCCAGAGATAACTGGTAAGCCGGCAGGAGATGACCTAAAAGAGGGAAAGCGAACTGCGCTAATTGCCTATGCGCACGATCGTGGCGACCAGGATACAAAGAGATTAATAGATTCAAAGCTTGGTAAGGAGCTCTCAGAATCTGAAGTCGAAGAGCTGCGAGATGCAATTGAAAAATCAGGCGCGGTCATACATGTCGAAGATTTAATTGAAAAACTCTCAGAGTCTGCACTGGATGCGCTTGCGCGAGATGAAATCAATTTAGACGCGAAGCAACTTCTTACAGAGATGGTTGGCTTAGTAACC
Organism: uncultured Actinomycetes bacterium; assembly: GCA_964647945.1. Lineage (GTDB taxonomy): Bacteria > Actinomycetota > Actinomycetes > Nanopelagicales > Nanopelagicaceae > ZLKRG08. The sequence goes on from CAZYJU010000003.1 coordinate 17,422, forward strand.
AAGCGCAAGCGCTAGACTGTTACAGCGCGGGAGCCAAAAGTTGGCTGAGAGGACCTTCGGGTCGACCGCTAAACCGGTTCGATAATGCGAGCCAGGGAGGTTCAAATGTCCACATTCTTTACCGCTTGGGGTTACGACGTAACTTTTCTCGAATTCTTTGCAGCACTTACCAGCTTTATCGGGGTTTGGCTTGGCACCACTGGGAAGCGAATTACTTGGCCATGGTGGGTGCTATCTAGCGCTCTCTATGGAATATTTTTTTGGAGCGTAGATCTGATTGCATCTGCACTTCTGCAAATAATATTTATTGCGGCAGGTATCTGGGGTTGGTTTGGTTGGGGGCCAAAGGGTGCGCATCCATCAAAATTAAAAACTCGCGAACTTGCTCTATGGTTAACTGGTTTAGCAATTGCCTGGTTGATTTTCACACCTTGGTTACAAGATATTGGTGCTGCTGCATATCGCACTGATGCTCTGATTTTCTTGGGTTCATTTGTCGCACAAGTTCTAATGGTTTACGAAAAGTATGAGGCTTGGCCGATTTGGCTTGCTGTAGACATCCTGGCCACCATTCAATATGCAGTTCTGGGTTACTGGTTTACCTCTGTACTTTATTTAGCATTCACTTTAGTAGCAATTGTCGGATGGATAAGATGGTTAAGACTCCACAAATTATCCTTATAGATGGACCAGCCGGTTCTGGTAAGACCACACTCTCATTAAAACTTCAATCAGAAGTATCATCTGAATTAAGTTGTGAAGTAATCCATTTAGATACCATCTATAACGGCTGGGACGATGCCTTAACTGAGACTTTAACCAATAACTTGCGCTCTCTACTTAATTCATTTCTTGCAAGAGAGCCGTTTAATCTTGCCCAATACAACTGGGCGACTAAAACATTCGATTCGCATCGATTAATCCAACCTACTGATCTGTTGATAATCGAAGGCGTAGGTGCAGGGCAAGCGGCAATTCGCACCTTTGCTACCACCCTCTACTGGGTGGAAGTCGATGATGAGATCGGCATGAAACGGGTGCTAGAACGTGATGGTTCTGAGATATTTCAGGAGATGAAAGTCTGGAAGTTACGTGAGGCCGAACACTTTGCAAAGGAACGCACCCGCGAATTCGCGGATTTCATAATCTCTACCGCCTAAAATCCACTCCGTGAGCGATCTCAGCGGCCAATTAATCGATAACCGCTATGAATTAATTCGAGTACTTGCCAATGGTGGAATGGGAACCATCTACGAGGGTCTTGATACTCGGCTAGATCGTAAAGTCGCCGTGAAGATAATGCACTCGCATTTGGCGCAAGATGAGGAATTTATCTCGAGATTCATTCGAGAGGCGAAAGCCGCAGCATCGCTATCACACCCAAATATCGTCAATGTGATGGATCAAGGTTGGAATCAATCTGGAATTCCGGCAGTCTTCTTGGTTATGGAGTTGGTCGAAGGCCAAACTTTACGAGAGTTAATTGCAACCAAAGGTAGTTTCTCCGTAAATGAAACCATCAACTACTTATCCCCTGTAGTTAGCGCGCTAGCTGCTGCACATCAAATTGGCATAGTGCACCGGGATGTTAAGCCTGAAAATATTTTGATTTCAAATGATGGTCGGATAAAAATCGCTGACTTTGGTCTAGCAAAGGGAGCTGGGCTAGGTCAGACCATGACTGCTGAAGCTAGCGTAATTCTTGGTAGCGTCTCATATCTATCGCCAGAACAAGTTCAAAGAGGCATCGCTGATGCCAGAAGTGATATCTACGCACTTGGCGTAATGGCATTTGAAATGTTGACTGGTAAGCGCCCTCATGTGAGCGATTCGCCTCTGCAGATTGCATATATGCATGTAAATGAAGATATCCCTAGACTTAGCACCAAGATAAATAGCCGCGAGGCAAAACTTCCTAAAGAGCTAGATGAGTTAATTTTCGCTGCTACCAGTCGTAACCCAGATGATCGTCCGAGAGATGGTCAAGCATTTGCAAATGCGCTAAGAAATATTCAAATCAAGAGTAATCCAGCGAAGCAACAGATGAGCCTGGAACTTGATTTACCGGTTAGAACTGACCGACCAAAAGAATTCAAGTCTTCAAAGACATCAAGGTCGGCAGTAGTTGAGCCGGAAGCAATTGCGAGCGAGAACGAATTAACTGAAGAGCTGACAGAGCCAATCAGAAGTAAAAAGATTGAGCGCGAAGAGAAGAATTCAAGTAAGCGTTCAAAGAAAAGATTTAGATTGGTGGCTGCAAGTTTGGCAATTGCACTTGGCTTTGGCGGCTGGTGGACCTTGATTGGACCAGGTGCGAAGATCACGGTCCCGTCTTTAATTGGCGGCACCATGGAGCAAGCAAGTAGCGTCTTAACTCCACTTGGGTTAAAGAGCGAAGTTACCAAACAAGTCTTTAGCGAAGAGATCGCCAAGGGAATCATCATTGAATCAGACCCAGCAGGTGGCGAGAAGGTCGGAGATGGTGCAACTGTTGGGTTAGTACTATCTAAAGGTCCTGAGCGTTATCAGATTCCGAACTTATCTAAATTAACTCTTGAAGCTGCCACAAAATTACTAACTTCAATCCCGATTTCAAATCCAATTATCGATGAGAGATTTAACGATCAATTCCCAAAGGGATACGTAATTGCTACAGAACCAGCGAGTGGGTCATCGGTAAAGCGTGGCGCAGCGGTACGCATAATTGTCAGCAAAGGTATTGAGCAAATCGAATTGAAAGATTATGTATCTACACTTGGTAAAGATGCAATTAATGAATTGAAGACCCTTGGCTTTAAAGTTGTAGTAGAAAAAATTTATAATGAAAAAATCCTTGAAGGGCTAGTTATAACTCAAGTTCCAAGTGAAGCTAAATCCTATCCAAAAGGAACTGAAATAAAGCTTTATGTTTCGAAAGGATCTGCGTACGCGATTGTTCCAAATCTAAAAGGCAAGAGTGTCAAAGAGGCAACTAATATCCTCAAAAATTTAGGATTAACTTGGAAGATTAATACGATTGGTAGAAGAGGTATTGTGATTTCTAATAGTCCAAAGGAAATTAAAGTACTTCGTGGCAGTAAAGTCACAATCACTGTAGGGTAAGGCGCATGACAAAAGCGCCGGCTGCAAAATCAGCCCAAAAATTACCGCGGATTGGCGCTCACACACCGACATCAGGTGGAATGGCCAAACGCTCTCTAGGTTATGCCGAGACCATCAAAGCTGAGGCAATCCAAGTATTCACATCTAATCCTCGTGGTTGGGCGATGCCAGAACCGAACCCCAAAGCAGATGAAGAATTTCGTACCAAAGCTGCTGAGATGGATATCGCTACATATGTGCATGCTCCATTTTTAATTAACTTAGGTTCGCCTACTGAAGGTACCTATAAAAATTCCTTGGCCTCTACCGAGTATTCGTTGCGACGTGGAAAAGACATCGGAGCGCTTGGCGTTGTGATCCATACAGGTTCAGCGGTCGATGAAGCGCATGTTAAGAAAGCATGGCAGCAAATTCATGATGGAATGATGCCGATTCTTGAAGCGCTAAGTGATGATGCTCCCACTTTGTTACTAGAACCAACTGCTGGGCAAGGTCAATCACTAGTTAAGAAGTTAGATGATCTAGAGAATTATTTGAAGGCTCTTGAGTACCACCCAAAAGTTGGAATCTGCCTTGATACTTGCCACGTCTTTGCTGCAGGTCATGACATAGCTAAAAAAGGTGGTATGACTGAAACTCTCGATCTTTTGGTGCAGATCGCGGGCGCAGAGAGATTTCAATTAGTGCATGCCAATGATTCGATGGATGTATGTGGTGCGTTGAAAGACCGTCATCAAAATCTTGGCGAGGGCTATATTGGTACTGACCCATTCAAAGAGATGCTTAAGCATCCAGCTATCGCTAATGCCCCATTAATTTTGGAAACTCCAGGCGAAGAGCCAGAACATGGTAAAGAGGTTGCGCTACTCAAGAAGTTGCGCGGATGAGACAGAAAGTAGCATCTCTACTTCTGCTTTTGGTCGCGATGGCTTGGGGCGCTTCATTCGTCTTTATGAAGGACGTTCTAGATCGCCAATCTGTAAATAGCTTCCTCTTCTATCGCTTTGCCATGGCGGCGATAGTGCTTTTGATTATCCATCCCCAAATTCTTCGAAAATTAAATTGGGACAATATAAAAACTGGTGGAATCACTGGCATCTTCTTAGGTGCAGGTTTCATCTTGCAAACTTATGGTTTGACCATGACCGGTGCTGCGATTACCGGATTCATAACTGGTCTATATGTAGTTGCTACCCCGCTTTTTGAGCAATTCTTTGGCGGTCGAAAACTTGGAAGAAGAATTTGGGTATCAATCGGAATTGCAACGGCTGGCCTTGCACTACTTTCAGTAAGAGGTTTTGCAGTCGGAATTGGCGAGATGCTCGTTCTACTTAGCGCGCTCTGCTACACAGGTCAGATCATTGGTTTAAGCAAATGGAGCAAAGGTCGTGATCTTTGGACTATGGCTTGGATTCAAATAGCGGTAGTTGCTCTGATGACCGGAATCGCATCCTTTGCTGAAGGCATCGAAACGCCACCTGATAATGAAGTCTGGGCGGTGATTATCTTTACCGCAATCGTGAGCACCGTAAGTGCCTTCATTATTCAAACTTGGTCGCAATCGATCATCGAATCTACCAAGGCTGCGGTGATCATGACGATGGAAGTTGTCTTCTCAGCAATCTTCGCAGTCACTATCGGTGGTGAGATTCTTTCGCTTCGCACTTTAATCGGCGGGACCCTGGTTGTAATATCCATGTATGTCATCGTCTTTCACGAAGGTTCGCAAAAACGCGTAACAGTAAATGATTGATCTTCGATCCGATACCGTAACCAAGCCAAGCAAAGAGATGCTGGCGGCAATGGTTGCTGCGCCAGTTGGAGACGATGTCTACGGAGATGACCCAACAGTTAATGCACTTGAAGAGCGTGTTAGCGCAATGTTCGGCAAAGAAGCTGGACTCTTTACTCCCACCGGTTCGCTCTCTAATCAACTAGGCATTCGATTATTGGTAAAGCCTGGCGAGGAGTTAATCCTTGATCAAACTGCGCATATTGCAAGAGCAGAACTTGGCGCAGCCGCAGCCTTTAGTGGAATTACAACTAGAACTTGGCTCTCGGTAAATGGAAAGTTGCTGGCATCAGTCCCATTAAAACTTGCCCACCCGGATGCCGGACCCTATTTAGTATCTACAAAAGCGATTGCCGTAGAAAACACCCACAATTTCGGTGGTGGCACCGTTCAAAGTATCGAAGAGATCAGCAAGTTAAGTAAAGGTGCCAAAGAGTTGGGGCTAACGATGCATTTAGATGGTGCTCGGATTTGGAATGCTCATATTGCATCTGGCACGCCTTTCTCTGAGTATGGAAAGTACTTTGAGACCGTGAGCGTCTGTTTCTCAAAAGGGCTAGGTGCGCCAGTTGGATCAATGTTGCTTGCGGATAAGGAGTTAATTTCGCAAGCTCGCGTATGGAGAAAGCGCTACGGCGCTGGAATGCGACAAGTGGGGCTACTTGCAGCAGCTGCTAATTATGCAATTGACCATCATATGGATGACCTAGCGCGTGATCATGAAAATGCAAAACTAATTGCGGAAGCTATCAACTTGCCGGTCCCGGAGACCAATATCGTTGCGCTCGACTTAAGCAACTACCCATTCAATGCTGCAGATTATGTAAAAACTTTAAAAGATAATGGAATTTTAGCTGGTGCGCTTGGATTGAATTTTGTTCGATTTGTGACTCATCGAGATTTAACCGATGCAGACATCAAATCAACTTGCGAAGTTTTAAAGCGCACCCTCGTGGCGTAATAACCACTCTTTCTTATTTAAACCATATGCATAATTTCCTAGGTTTCCGCCTAATTTGATGATGCGATGGCATGGGACTACTAACACAATTGCATTCTTGGCACATGCGCTTCCAGCCGCACGTACGGCCGCCGGTGAACCTGCACGTTCTGCAAGCTGTGAGTAAGAGATGGTTCCCTTTACCTTTCGCATCGCTTTCCATGCACTTTGCGAAAAAGTTCCACCAGGTTGCTGCACTTTAATTCCATTAATTGCACTGATATCACCATCGAAATAATCTCGAATCAATTCGCTGATGATCGGTATTTTCTTAACTGATTCGATCTTAAAATCAGAGTAATCCGGATGCAGGGAGTTCTTTGCTGCTTTTAGATTGCTCAAGTTTGCCGCTAAAAGAATTGAGCCATCGGCGATTAGATTAAGGCCACCTATCGGGGTCTCTATCGTGGTCGCAAGCAATGACATTGATTAACGATCGCGCAGCATCTCAGCTACAAGAAATGCTAGCTCTAATGATTGAGTGTGATTTAGTCGTGGATCGCATGCAGTTTCATAGCGAGTTGCTAGATCTTCTGCAGAAATCTTTGCGCCCCCACCTAGGCATTCGGTCACATCATCGCCAGTTAGTTCGATATGTACGCCACCTGGATGGGTTCCGAGCGCTTTATGAACTTCGAAGAATCCTTTGACTTCATCCATCACATCTTCAAATTGTCTGGTCTTGTAACCAGTTGATGATTCAAAGGTATTTCCATGCATAGGATCGCAGACCCATAGGACTTTTGCGCCAGATTTAGTAACTCCATCGACTAATGCCGGTAGCGCTTCACGAATTTTTCCAGCACCCATGCGGGTAATAAAAGTTAACCGACCCGGCTCGCGATTTGGATCTAACTTATCAATCAAGCGAAGTGCATCATCCACTGTGGTCTTTGGCCCAAGCTTTACACCAATTGGATTTTTAACTTTAGCTGCAAAATCAACATGTGCGCCATCTAATTGTCTGGTTCTTTCGCCGATCCAGATGAAGTGACCCGATACATCGTAAGCAGATCCAGTTCTAGAATCGATGCGAGTTAGGGCTTTTTCGTACTCCAAAATTAGCGCTTCATGGCTTGAATAGAATTCAACAGTCTTAAATTCCTCAGGATCAACGCCAGCTGAACGCATGAAATCAAGTGCTCGCCCAATCTCAGTTGCCATAGCTTCATACCGCGCTGCATAAGGCGTATCTTTAACGAAACCTTTATTCCAATCGTGAACTTTTCTTAAATCAGCGAAACCACCTTGAGTGAAAGCACGAACTAGATTTAAAGTAGCGGCAGAGGTGTTGTAAACACGAACTAACCGCTTTGGATCTGGCCTTCTTGAAGCTTCAGTAAATTCGAGATCATTTACAGCGTCGCCGCGATAAGCAGGCAATGTAACTCCGTCACGAGTTTCGGTATCGCTAGATCTTGGCTTGGCAAATTGCCCAGCCATACGACCAACTTTTATGACCGGAAGCGATGAGTAATATTGCAAAATTGCAGCCATCTGCAAGATGGTTTTGATGCGATCGCGAATGGAATCTGCAGTTGCTGCCGCAAATGTTTCAGCGCAATCGCCGCCTTGCAACCAGAATGCTTCGCCTTCGGCAGCTTTTGCGATACTGGATTTCAAATCATCGCATTCGCCCGCGAAGACCAGAGGAGGAAAGCTCTTTAGCTCTTTGACTGCTTCAGCAAGTTCAGCCTCAGGCCACTTTGGTTGTTGCGCAGCAACTAGGCCAGGAGTAAAGAGCGAATCCAAATTCGTCATCGGAGAATTCTACTTATCTTATTTGGTAAGGCGCGTCGATTTTTTGACGCTAAAGCCTTATCCAAAGAAGATCTGGGCTTCGCTGTAGAGCTCAGGGTTTACGGTCTTAAGTACACCGGTTGCTGATGCCAATGGCACACGCGCGATATTGGTGCCGTGAAGTGCCACCATCTTGCCCCAATCACCTTCAGATGCCGCAGTGATGGCATGTAGGCCAAATCTTGTTGCCAGAACGCGATCGAATGCAGTTGGGGTACCACCTCTTTGAATGTGGCCCAATACTGAAGTGCGCGCCTCTTTGCCGGTCTTTGCTTCAATCTGTTTTGCAAGCCAATCGCCAATTCCAGATAGCTTTACATGGCCAAATGCATCAAGTGTTTGATCTTTGGTGACCATATCGCCATCTTGTGGGATCGCACCCTCAGCTACCACGATGATTGGCGCATATGATTGTTTGAATCTTGATTCGACCCATTCGCAGACTTTATCTACCGAGAATTTAACCTCTGGAATCAAAATACAAGAAGCGCCACCAGCAATTCCTGAATGCAGCGCAATCCAACCTGCATGTCTACCCATAACTTCTACGATCAATGCGCGGTGATGTGATTCGGCTGTTGTGTGTAGTCGATCAATTGCCTCTACTGCAATGTTAACCGCAGTATCAAAGCCAAATGTGTAATCGGTGTTATTTAAATCGTTATCGATAGTCTTTGGAACACCGATTACTTTTACGCCTAGTCCATCTAATTTTGTGGCGACGCCCAAAGTATCTTCTCCACCGATTGCGATTAATGCATCGATGCCCATCTTCTCCAGATTTTCCTTGATACGTTCTACGCCATTTTCGATTTTAAATGGATTGGTTCTAGATGATCCCAAGATAGTTCCACCACGAGGCAAGATTCCGCGGGTAGTTTGGATATTTAATTCCATGGTTAAACCTTCAAGAGGTCCACGCCATCCATCTCTGAAACCTACAAACTCATGTCCGTACTCTTTAACACCCTTACGGACCGCCGCTCTGATTACCGCATTTAGACCTGGGCAGTCGCCGCCACCAGTGAGCACACCAATTCGCATGAAAAAACTCCAAATAAATTAATTTTAGATTGATTTACGATGGTCAACGCTGACGGTCGCAGTCTAGC
>CAZYJU010000004.1:0-5224 GCA_964647945.1 uncultured Actinomycetes bacterium
CTGCGCTGGGTGAAGGCAAAAGTAGAGCAGCTGCAAAGCGCAACACCAAAGAAGCGCTTGGTCACATAAGAAAGCGGCCGATTGCGCTATTTGCGATTCTCGCCATATCTATTGGACATATTGCGATGGTTTCGGTGATGGTTATGACACCAGTTCATATGAAGCATGTTGATGTATCGCTTCGAATTATTGGACTTGTAATTAGCGTGCACGTAATCGGTATGTATGCGTTCTCTCCAGTAGTCGGAAGTATCAGCGATCGAATTGGGCAGATCAGAACCATTCAAGTTGGTTTACTGATTCTTTTAGCTTCTGCGGTTATTTCAGGCACCGCTGCGGCAGATGATGTTCCTAGATTAGGTATCGGTTTGTTCTTACTCGGCCTTGGTTGGTCGTTTACATTGATTGCTGGATCAACGTTGCTTAGCTCTTCAGTAGATCAATCACTTAAGACTTCAGTTCAAGGCGCAAGTGATTTGGTTATGAATCTTGCCGGAGCATTTGGAGGCGCGATTGCTGGAGTTGTTATCAGTTATCTAAATTACGGATGGCTCTGTGCTTTTGCTTCAATCCCCGTAATTTTATTGGCGCTCTGGTCAACTACTTTCAAAGCGCTCAAAAGACCAAAGATCAAGTGAATCCAGGTTAATCACGTCCATTTCATTAACTGCAAGTATGTCCGCAATTTGGGCGCGATGCTCAGTCGCATGATGAATTACTTGTGCTAAAACCGAAGAAGTTAAAAACGAAACAGTTTTTCCATATCTAATAAAGGTGAGCATCTCATCAGGAAGATCAAGAAATTGCTGCAATTTGGCATCGTTCTCCAAAGATTTTTGAACTAGCGCACGCATACCTTCTGTTGTTGCTTCAAACTCACTCTCTGGAAGTGGTTCAATTTTCTGTAATCTGGTAAGGAATCGGCCTTGTGCAATCACGATGTGGTTAGCAATTTTGCTTACGGTCCACTCTGGATTCCAAGCCGAGTATGAGAGCGCTGGTTCGGGTAAGGTTGATAATTGGGTAAATAATTGATTGTTGGCCCAAGCCATATGTCGAAATAAGCGAGATAACGTTGCATCACTCATGGGCAGAGTGTATTTAAATAAGTCAAGGCTGGATATCATTAGGCGACAAAATTCCATAGGCGAAAGGCTCTAACGTGCAGGCAAAGCTTGAAGATCAGCACAATGTGTTAGCCATCGCTGAAATTGATTTAAAAATCGCAACCATTAATCAAAAAATCAAAACTCTTCCTGAAACCGTCAACCATAAAGAGCTAACCATTCAATTTGAAACCACTCGTGATTTAAGGATTGCGGCCGAGACCGAGCTAAGCGATTTAAGTGGGGATATCAACCGCGCTGAAAATGATGTTGAGCAAGTCGTAAAACGAATCGAAAAAGATGAATATAGGCTAAATGCCGGCCAAGGCACCCCGAAAGAATTAGAACAATTACAACACGAGTTGAAATCGCTTGGTGCTAGAAGATCGGAACTTGAAGAGATCGAACTTGAAGTGATGCTGAGAGCAGATGAGATTAAGGCTCGGATTAATGATTTGAAACTCAAAGAAGCCGAATTAGTCGGTAAAGTTGCAGAGGCACTGACTTTGAAAAACTCGGCTTTGGCCACTTTGGACTCAGATTTGAATTCTGCAAATAAAGAGAGAGCGGAATTGGTAACCCAGATAGATAAATCCTTAATTGATCTCTATGAAAAGATTCGAAGCAATGGGGTTGTGGCAGCAGCGCGCATAATTAATGGGCGCTGCGGGGGCTGCAATTTGGCGATTAATTCAGGAGATTTAACTAAAATTTTGGCGTTACCAGAGGAAGAAGTTGCAAGGTGCGAAGAATGCCGATGCATATTGGTGCGTAAGTGACCAGAGTATTTCAAGTAACTGCAGACGGTGGGTCGCGGGGCAATCCCGGGCCGGCAGCCTACGGCGCATCTATTTTTGAAAATGGAAAATTAGTTGCAGAACTTCACGAATTTATCGGAACCGCAACAAATAATGTGGCCGAATACAGCGGGTTAATCGCTTCGCTTCATTACATCAACAAGATTGATCCAGGTGCAAAAATCGAAGTAGCCATGGACTCCAAGTTAGTAATCGAACAGATGTCGGGTCGCTGGCAGATTAAAAATGAAGGCATGCGTGCTTTGGCTAAGGATGCACGCAACGCCCATGATCCAAACTTAGTTTCATATAAATGGATTCCGCGCGAAGAGAATGCGCATGCTGATCGACTTGCAAATAAAGCCCTTGATGAAAGAGTAGATGGTTTCAAGCCGCAAGTTCCAGCAAATAGATTAACCGCCAGACTTCGTGACCCTGAAATTCCAACTTTTGTATACATGGTCAGACATGGCGAGACTATTTTGACGCCAGATCGAAAGTTCTCAGGAATCGGAAAATTAAATCCACCACTTACAGATGATGGAAGAATTCAAGCTCAGAAAGTTGCAGCAGAAATTGCAAAAATCAAACCTGATGTATTGATTGCATCTCCATTACTTCGAACCAAAGAGACTGCCGAGGAGATTTCTAAATTAACTGGTTTAGAACCAATCTATGACGAGATTTGGTATGAATGTAGTTTTGGTGAATGGGATGGTCTCTCAGTCGATGAAGTAAAGGCAAAGTGGCCAGAGGAATATTTGGCTTGGATCTCAAGTAGCGCATTTACCCCACCAGGTGGAGAGTCATACGATGATTTGGCAGCTCGCATCGAGCCCGCTTTTGACGCTTTGGCCGAAAAATATCCACATAAAAAAGTCGTGGTAGTTACTCATAACGGCGTTATCAAGCAATTAGCAAGTATTGTTCTCGAAGGTAATCCGAATTCGCTCTTCCATATTGATATCAGTCCCTGTTCGATATCATCATTCTCAATATGGCCAAGCGATGGACTACGTGCGATTAGATCCATAAATGAAAGAGGACACTTCCGTTGATCACAAGTGCTGAATGGACATACACAATTATGGCTTTGGTGGCTTTTGCTACCGTAGACATGATTGCGGCTATAGTCAGGCGAAATAAGCGCACCACTATTTTTGAAGCTGCGTTCTGGACCATTGTTTATGTTGGCGCTGCAATTACTTTTGGCTTGCTCTTGCCCAATTGGGGAAGCGACCAGATGCAAAAAGAATTCTTTGCAGGATGGCTGACTGAATATGCACTTTCAGTAGATAACATCTTTGTATTTATTTTGATTCTAACCAAGTTAAAGATCGATAAAGAGAAGCAGCACTTAGTCCTACTTATTGGCATTCTTCTTGCAATTGTGCTTCGCGCAATCATGATCTCAGCCGGTGTTACCTTGATTGAACGTTTTGGCTGGATGTTCTTCCTATTCGGAGCATTCCTTGTATATACCGCTTGGAAATTAGCTTTCGAGTCCAAAGAAGAAGAGTGGCATGAAGGCAGGGTCATCCAATTCTTGCGCAGTAAAGGGCTCAAGAATTTTACTATCGCTTTATTTGCACTTGGAATTACTGACTTGCTATTTGCCTTTGATTCCATCCCAGCGATATTTGGCTTAACCCAAGATCGCTATGTTGTGATCACAGCCAACGTCTTTGCGCTCATGGGACTTCGCCAACTTTACTTCTTGCTTGAAGAGCTATTGGAGCGCTTGGTCTATCTTTCTAAGGGTTTGTCAGTCGTTTTAGGTTTCATCGGCTTCAAGCTCTTTATTGAGGGCTTCCATCAAATAGGAATTCACGAAATTGCTGGAATTCATTTGATTAAAATTCCAATTGAAGCCAGCTTGATGACAATTGCCAGCATCTTGGCAGTTACTGCGGTCACCAGCTTGGCAGCTACGCGAAACAAGTCATCTTAATTTGAAGCGGCATCAATTGCTGCTTCAATTATCGGAGTTGCTTCATCAAAAGATTGAATGAAGGCAGCGCCCAATTGAATCCAAAGATCACCGATCAACAAATTAACACGCCATGCAGGCATATTGTCTGCACTGGTTGCACCTTCTGGAAGTTTGTATGCGGCACTTTCTTCAATTCCTGGGATATCTACTGACTCCAAACCTTCTGTTTTCCAAGCAGCGACTCTTTCATCCCATAAACCATCTTTGTTGATTGCCCACATCACTGTGCCACCAACTTCCGCATCTTGATCGCCATACGTACACGCAATGCCGCCTGAATTAATTACAGCGTAAAGATCAGTGCCTTCGGCTGCCTTCCATGCAGTTGGAATGTATTTGGATGGGGGAATGATCTTGGCAAATGCGCTATTTACCGAATCTAGCTCGCAACTTGCGGGTACTTTATAAATCGAAGTCTTCTCGTTAGATGAATTTATCTCGTCACCACTAGTTGAACATCCAACCAGTAGTGATGCAGCAAGACTAATGCCAACACTGAAACTGAAAATTCTCTTCATATTTAACATCCTACTTGGTTGACGGTCATTATTACTGAAGGAATAGCAGGAATTGACGGGTTGGTTTGCTCAGGAACATACAAAATCTGTGCATCTGTGGATTCGGAGTACCACATGATTTGGTAGAAATCAGTGCTTGGATCCATCACATTGACGAAGAAATTCCAGGCAGCAACGTACCGTGCATTCTGTTTATCCAAATAAACAGTAGTGTTTGTTAAAGCCACATCGCCATTTTTATCCCTTAGCCAAATATCTATATTGACAGCGTTTTTGCCTTTGTCATAAAGCTGAAAAGAGAATGCGATGTTGTACGCACCGGCATTAGTGAATTTGATTTTGGAGCCGTCAACAATCGAGATTCCGACTCCACTGCCACTGTTATAGGTAACCGCCTTGGGTGCAGGCGTTGCATCCATTGATTGCGTTAAGTTTGATGTAAATGATCCATAATCACCAAGAGTTGTGATTCCTGGTGCACCAGTTGGGCCTTGCGATCCGGTGGCTCCACTAGAACCTGATGGGCCGGCTGGACCTTGCGCACCGGTATCTCCTTTATCGCCCTTCTCGCCCTTTTCACCTTGAGGACCGGTGTCACCTTTAGTGCCAACATTTCCAGCCACTGCAAATTGCCAACTTGAATACGAACCGGTTCCGGTAAAAGTATCTACAAATACTGTGATGCGTTTACCTTCGATATTAGTGATGGTTCCTTCTAGATAAGCAACAGGGCAAGCAAGCAGAGTTTCAGTTGCATTTAAAGGGCCAGTCTCGGCATTAACGCGAACTCGCATTCCGATTGTAAAAGCT
>CAZYJU010000004.1:5324-13271 GCA_964647945.1 uncultured Actinomycetes bacterium
ATTTAAAGGGCCAGTCTCGGCATTAACGCGAACTCGCATTCCGATTGTAAAAGCTCCGACATCTTTAACATCAAATATCTTTTCACCATTTGATACTTCGACATTCGTCTTAGAAAAAGTATCTGCATAACCCAAACCACGCGGACCTTCTGGCCCAATTAATTGATAAATCAAATCTTCTTCATTAACTTTGCAATTAAATGCAAGACGTAATTTTAAAGAACCAGGTTCATGACAAATTTTTGCTGAAAGTGGATTATTGCTATACGCATCCGTAGAAAGATCATAAATTGGACTAAATAAAAAAGCTAAAGCCAAAATAAATATACTTGCTGACATCGCTAATTTATCTTGGCTTTTCATAGATACATATTAACTTTTATAACTCTTTAAAGTAGAGAACTGACCAAACACTAACTAAGAGAATGACAGGGAAAATTGAGTGCAATTTGAGCGTAGAGAGAGCAAAATTGGTTTACCCAATGCTTTAGCTGGTTTAGTATTCACCTCAGAGTCGCCCGGATCACCGCGATAGTTTGGATAAAACTAAGCTACCGAGGAAAGTCCGGACTCCACAGAGCAAAGCGGTGGGTAACTCCCACTCGGAGCAATCCGCGAGAAAGTGCAACAGAAAGAAAACCGCCAGGTTCCAATTGTTTGGAATTTGGTAAGGGTGAAACGGTGGTGTAAGAGACCACCAGCAGGTGTAGTGATATGCCTGGCTAGGTAAACCTCGCTTGGAGCAAGACCGCATAGTTAACGCTTGAGAGCTGCTCGCTCGAGTTAACGGGTAGGTCGCTTGAGTCTGTAAGTAATTACAGGCCTAGATGGATGGTGATCGATCACAGAATCCGGCTTATAGGGTGGCTCGCCTTTTAAGAGGTTGTTCCTGTCAGAAGCGATAGGAACAACCTCTTTAATTTTTTTTAATCTGTTTGATTAAGTTGTTTATGAATTTTTAGATTATTTTGCTTTATGAAATGCTAACTTTTCGCAAGCAAAGCTTTCTAAAATCAAATTGTAAGTTAACCAAAATTTTAGGAGCAGAAAAATGGCAAGCACATTAGAAAAAAGAGATAACAATCGTTCGCTATTCCCATCATTATCAAGATTCTTTCCAGATCTTCGCGCTTGGTCTGTTGGTTTTGATCAGGAATGGGACATGTTAGATGAATTGCAAAATACCTTAATTAAAGCAACCCCTTCATATCCGCCTTATAACATCAAGAAAGTTAACGGAGATAAGTACGAGATCGAAATGGCTGTAGCTGGCTTTGCAAAGCCAGATTTGAAAGTTGAGGTAAAGAACAATCAATTGGTTATCGAAGGCACCAAAAAGAGCAAGGAAGAATCATCTGATGTGGATTATGTCTATAAAGGCATCGCTTCACGCCACTTTCGTCAGTCCTTCGCTTTGGCGGATCATCTAAAGGTAAAGGGGAGCGAATTTAAAGATGGCATCCTTACCGTGCATCTAGAGGGCGAAATGCCAGCGGAGAACAAAGGTCAAGTGATCGAAATTCACTAGGGACTCTTATCAACTAGAGATTCTTCGGCCTTTAGCGAACCCCAAAAATTAGAAGGAAAGTTCGTTAATTTAATTGGTGAATGTTAAGGCAACGCAGCAAAGAGGATAAATGAGCTGAAAATGCTCAGGTGAATCACAGCTTGTAGAAGTGTTGCTTTGCCAAAGATCACGGTGAATGCTGAGACCACGAAAGTCAGCGTCATTAAAACGATCTCAGCGGTGTTGAGTCCCAAATTAATTTGGTAATCAAAGAAAATTGAGATTACAGCAATCGCAGGGATCGTAAGTCCGATGCTGGCTAACGCCGAGCCGTAAGCCAAGTTCAAACTTGTCTGAGTACGGCCATACTTTGCTGCCTTGAAGGCAGAGATTGATTCTGGCAAAAGCACCACTAAGGCGATACTGATTGCCACCATCATCTTGGGTAACTCGAGCTCATCTACCGCGCTTTGCACCAATGGGCTTGAAACTTTTGCAAGTCCCACAACTGCAACTAGTGAGATGAATAGTCCAAAAACCGAACGTAGCGCTTGGCTATTGGTTGGTGGATCAACATGCTCTTCTTCTCGTTGATCTTCGCCTTCACGCTTTGGTGGTAGAAAGTAATCGCGATGGCGCACTGTCTGTACCGCGACAAAGGTCAAATAAATTGCCAGCGATACCACTGCAGCAAAAAGGAGCTGAATATCGTTAAAGGTTGGACCTGGAGATGAAATTGTCACAGTTGGCAAGATCAAGCAAAGGGTGCTTAAAGCAATAATCGAAGCTACTGCACCGCTTGCGCCAAAGGAGTTAAAGGTCGCAAATTTCTTCTGCAAAGTCTTGATTAATAGCGAAATTCCGACGATTCCATTGGTGGTAATCATGATTGCTGCAAAGACCGTATCGCGTGGCAAATCTTGATTTTTGGTAGGGGATTCGATGATCAAGACCAAGATCATGCCGACTTCGATAATTGTTACAGCAACAGCCAAAATTAACGATCCAAAGGGTTCGCCAACGCGAAGTGCGATTACCTCGGCATGATGAACTGCTGTAAAAACTGCGGCAACCAAGACCGCTCCGGCTAATCCAAGTACGAAGCCAGATAAATCGCGATTCCAAGTAAAGGCGAGCAGCAGTAAGCCAATAATCGGTATTAAGTAATACCGATTACTTTGGATTTTTGCAGGTAGCGCCATGGCGTAATTCTAGTAGAGATACGCCAATGCAGGCTGAGAGTTTTTATTCCGTATCTGTGATTTTGAAGCGGGTATGACTGTTTTGTGAATTAGATGTAGAAGAGATCCGAATCGTTATTTTTGGTCACATCTTCAATCACAACGGAGTTATATGAGATTCGAACATCATCTGCGATTTTTACTGGCCCTAGAATCTTTGCGCCAGCGCCGATGATCACACGATTACCGATAGTTGGGTGGCGTTTGCCAGTTGCAAAGCGGCGCGCTCCCAGAGTCACGTTGTGATACAGCATCACATCATCGCCAATCTCAGTGGTCTCACCAATTACGACCCCGATACCGTGATCAATGAAGAAGCGGCGGCCAATCTTGGCTCCTGGATGAATTTCAATTCCGGTACGTCGACGCGCTCGGTTTGAGAACATCCTGGCTAGCAATTTAATGTTGCGTTGCCATAACCAATGCGAAATTCGGTAATTCCAAACTGCATGCACACCTGGGTAAGTCATAAAGACTTCGACCTTGTTACGCGCAGCAGGATCTTGCTTTAAAGCGGTTTCAAGATCCTCTTTGATGTAGGTAATTGGGGATGGCAATTGTTAATCCATCAAATCTGCATATAACTTGGTTGATAGATAGCGCTCACCAAATGAAGGAATGATCACAACAATGATCTTTCCTTTAAATTCTGGGCGCTTAGCAACTTGGGATGCTCCCCAAAGTGCAGCTCCTGATGAGATACCGACCATTAACCCTTCTTCCTTTGCAGCGCGGCGTGCGTATTCAAAAGCGGTATCACTTGGCGCATCTAAAACTTCGTCATAGATCTTGGTATCTAAAATCGGCGGTACGAAGTTTGGGCCGATTCCTTGGATTGGATGGCCACTTGGTGTTCCGCCATTTAATATCGGGCTAGCCTCTGGTTCAACTGCAAATATTTTGATATTTGGATTCTTCTCTTTTAAAACCTGTCCGATACCAGTGATGGTGCCGCCAGTTCCGATTCCAGCAACAACAGCAGCAACTTGTCCATCGGTGTCATTCCAAATCTCTTGCGCAGTGGTCTTACGGTGAATCTCAGGGTTTGCTGCATTCTCAAATTGGCGAACTAAAACTGCGCCTTGGGTTGCACCAATCTCTTCTGCTTTTGCTACACAACCTTTCATTCCTTCAGCTGCTGGAGTAAGCACCAACTCTGCACCAAACGCGCGAAGCAATGCGCGACGTTCTTTAGACATCGAATCTGGCATAGTCAAAATAGTTTTGTAGCCGCGAGCTGCGCCAACCATTGCCAGTGCAATTCCGGTATTGCCAGAGGTAGCTTCAACGATGGTGCCGCCTGGCTTAAGTGCACCTGATGCTTCAGCAGCATCGACCATTGCAATTCCGATGCGATCTTTTACGGTGCTAGTTGGATTGTAAAACTCTAACTTTGCAAAAACTTGCGCCTCAGCGCCATCGGTTATTTTATTTATGCGAACTAGTGGAGTATTGCCGACGATCTCTGTGATGTTTGAATATACCTTCATGTTGAGCTCCTAGTTCAAATTGTTTAATCATTACTTGAGTTGCTGGTTTTTTATTCTCAAGTTAGGTGGAAATAGTAAATAAACAATCAGAAAAAGACTAAACGCAAAGATTTTGCAGGTAAAAGGGGATTGCACCACTAGGGCATCATTGGGGCATCATTAAGAATTATTAGATGTCGCTTATTATTGCCTCATGGCAAATCAAGTCGAAACCCTTATCGAAATTACTACTGAAAACCGCGACCGGGCTAGCGTCTTTTTTCGCTGGTTATTGGTGCTTCCAGTTGTCGTGCTGATCTCCCTATTTGAACCAAGTAGTGAGATGGGAACGACAACGCTGGTCTTTTTCATCCCAGTGGTGCTCACGCTTCTGTTTCGGCAGGTTTACCCAAGTTGGGTGCTGACTTTCAATCATGCGATCTTAGAGTTCTCAATGCGTATTACTAGCTACGCCCTCTTTTTAACTGATAAATATCCAACCCTCGAACCTAATCGTAGCGTCGCTGTGATCTTGCCAGATGTCGAAGGTGGCAAGAAATTAAATCGCTGGTTGCCGCTTGTGAAGTGGCTCCTTGCGATTCCGCTATATGTGGTTGGTCTCTTTTACATTCTTTACATGGCAATTGCGGTTCTTGTACTTTGGATTCAAATCTCATTGACCGGAAAAGGCTCACAGTGGGCATTTGATGTGGTGTACGGAACATTAAAGTTTTGGAATCGAGTCTTGGGTTACGCATTCTTGTTGGTTACTGACGAATACCCAACTTTTTCTTTGAACTAAATCTCCGATAGATTACTTTCATGCAATTTTCTTTTGGGTTAGACACTTTTGGTGATACTCAATCAGACCAAAATGGCAATCCAATCTCTGCTGCGCAAACCATCAGAAACGTGGTGGCAGAGGCAGAACTTGCAGACCAAATTGGAATAGATCATTTCAATGTCGGAGAACATCACCGAGATGACTTCGCAGTCTCCGCGCCGGATTCAGTTCTTGCAGGTATTGCAACTAGAACTAAGCGAATCACGTTGGGCTCTGGTGTAACGGTCCTATCAAGCGATGATCCGGTTCGCGTCTATCAAAGATTTGCAACAGTAGATGCCTTATCAAATGGTCGAGCAGAGATCACCGCAGGTCGTGGTTCCTTTATCGAATCTTTCCCGCTATTTGGTTATGACTTATCAGATTATGCGCTCTTATTTGAAGAGAAATTAGAACTATTAGTTGAATTATTAAAGGAGCGCCCGGTTAATTGGTCTGGCCAAACACGTGCGCCCCTAAATAATCAGAATGTATTTCCGAAGACTGAAAGAGGTGCGATCCCGCTTCGCGTAGGTGTTGGCGGCACCCCTGAATCAGTGGTTAGAGCTGCCAGATTAAATGCAAAGTTAGCTCTAGCGATTATCGGCGGAGATCCAGCGCGCTTTGCGCCTTTTGCCAATCTCTATCGCAAATCAATGGAGGATTTTGGCCATTCGCAATTACCGATTTCAATTCACTCGCCGGGCTTTGTCGCCGATACCGACGAAGAGGCGATTGAACGCCATTGGCCAAATCATGAAAAGATGTTTGGACGAATTGGTAGAGAACGTGGCTGGGCGCCAATTACTAAAGAGCATTATTTGCAAGAAGTTAAATATGGATCGTTATATGTAGGTTCGCCTGAGACCGTGGCAAAGAAGATTGTGCACGCGATTAAGTCAGTTGGGGCACAGCGCTTTGATTTCAAATATGCAAATGGGCCGCAAACTCACGAGGAACTTTTGAAGTGCATTGAACTTTACGGAACCAAAGTTATTCCGCTAGTCAAAGCAGCTCTCTAAGCACCTTTTGGTTTTAGATATTTGCGCCAATCAATTTTGGCAATCAGATAGATCAGTGCGATTGAGAAGATTTGTAAGATCCATGCATATGGAGAGGTAAAAGCCTCAGAGAGTAATTCACCAAAATTAGTACTCTTTAATTGGCTAGCGCTAGTTGCATAAATCGAATAGGTGACGATTCTTCCGGAGAAAAATGCCAAAGTTAAACGGAGCAAATTCATATACATAAGGCCAGCTGCTTCAAATAGCTGCGCAGAGGGAAGTGGTGAAATTACAAAGAGCGCTAACACACCAAATTTGCGGGTTTGGTTCTCTTCAAAGACTCGGCCAGCATCATAAAGATTTTTTCGGGCTCTCATCGGGATGTAATTTCGTAGCGCTCTAGTTGCAGACCCAAGTAGAAATCGACCGAGCCCTGCAGAGAGCGCGCCAATGATTACTACTTCTGGTACCGAAAGTTCATTAGCAATCAAAAAATAGACCAGTACCGACCAAGTAGGCGGCGCAAAAATTGGGGCTAAATTACAGAGAAAGACCACCAGCGCCAAAGTTGCCAGAGTTGGAATGCTAAGAATCACTGGTATCAATTAAGGGGATAGAGAACATCAAGTTTTGGAACGATTGCAGTCCAACCGAGCTTATCTTTGATTAATTTTGCGAAGATATCTGCAGATTCGGACTCTCCGTGAACTGCATATACTGCCTTCGGAACAGTATCAGCGCTACTAAACCATTTCAGAAGTTCTTGGCTATCGGCATGCACAGAGAACTCTTCGATCTGCACGATCTCAGCGTGCACATCTACCCATTTTCCAAACATTTTTATGCTCTTCGCACCGGTAAGAAGGTGCTGGCCACGAGTACCGGCTGCTTGATAGCCAACCAAGAGAATCGAATTATTTGGATTGGGCAACATATTTTCAAGATGATGCACAACGCGACCACCAGTTGCCATACCGCTTGCAGAGATGATGATCGATGGGCGATTTAAATCATTGAGCGCTTTAGATTCTTCGACGGTAGTAGCTTCAAAAAGCGTGCCCGGATCAAATGGGTCTTCTGTTAAATTTAACAATTCTGGTCGAATCTCAGGTGATTTGTTATTTATTGCCTCTCGATAAAAACGAAGCGCGGCAAGCGCCATTGGAGAATCAACGTAGATCGGTAAATTAGGAATCTGCGAAGTCTTAATTAATCTCTTAAGGGTCATCAATATAATTTCAGTGCGGTCAACTGCAAAAGCGGGTATCAAAATAGATCCATTGCGTTTTATTGTCCGGTTAATAGCGTTGGCGAGTGAATCATCGCTAGTAGGGTGGGTGCGATTTCCATAAGTAGATTCGGTGATTAGCGCAGAGATTTCACCAGCTGGGATTAAATCTGGATTTGTGAGAATTGAATGATTACCGCGACCAATATCTCCGGTAAATACCAAACGCTTCCCATCAATCTTCAAATCTACAAACGATGAACCCAAGATATGGCCGCTTCGATGGAAGGTGAGCAGAACATCATCGGCAACTTGCTGATCATGATGAAATGGAATTACTTTGAATCTTTCGATGGCGCGTTCAGCCTCTTCGGCGTTATAAAGTGGAAGTGGTTCTTTATGTTTTGAGTACCCCTTCTTCTTTGCATATTTAGCATCTTCTACCTGCAATTTCGCAGCATCTCGTAAAACAATTCCAGCTAACTTTGCAGTATTTGGGGTGCAGTAAATCGGCCCTGTAAATCCCTCTCGAACCAATTTTGGAAGATAACCGCAGTGATCTAGATGTGCATGCGATATGACCACTGCATCAATACTTTGCGGATCAATGGGAAATCGCTCCCAATTCTTAAGTCGTAGCTCTTTGAGGCCTTGATACATTCCGCAATCGACGAG
>CAZYJU010000004.1:13371-15533 GCA_964647945.1 uncultured Actinomycetes bacterium
TAATTTGGACATTTGGTGGTCTGACTGGACTTATCCCATCAATCAAATGGCTTATTGATGACATTAAAGATCGCCAGATGGGTTCTGACATCTTGGCAATTTTCTCAATCGTTGGAACCTTATTAATTGGTGAATATTTCGCATCCTCTGTGATCTCTTTTATGTTGGCATCGGGCAGGGCACTTGAAAGCTGGGCAGAGGGACAAGCCGAATCCGCTCTGAAATCTTTAATTGATCGAATGCCGAAAGTTGCCAATCGAATTAGCCAAGCCGGACATTTAGAAACAATCTTGGTTGAGAACATTGCAACTGGAGATAGATTGATCGTTAAATCTGGCGAGATCATTCCTGTTGATGGCTTTGCGCAAGAGGATTGTTATATCGATCAATCAGCTTTAACTGGTGAGCCGTTGCCAATTAATTTAGCCAAAGATGGCCAATTAATCAGTGGCACTTTAAATGCCGGCAATGCCTTTGAGATGTTGGCATCTGGCAATGTAAGCCAGAGTACTTACTCTGGAATCGTTACGATGGTTAGAAATTCCAGATCACAATCATCGCCCAACATTCGTCTTGCAAATAAATGGGCGCTACGTTTTGTGCCGATCACAATCCTGCTGGCAATCGCAGCCTTTATTTGGAGTGATGATCCAACAAGAGCGGTTGCGGTATTGGTGGTAGCTACCCCTTGTCCTTTGATTTTGGCAGTCCCGATCGCACTTGTTGCAGGGATGTCTAGAGCTACCAAAAATGGCGCCGTGATTAAAGGTGGCGCAATTTTAGAGAAGTTAAGTCGCGCGGAAGTGGTGTTGGTAGATAAGACTGGAACCGTTACTCATGGTGGCCCTGTTGTGACTGAAGTGCTAACAACCAATCAGAACTTTTCAAGCGATGAAGCGATTCAAATTGCTGCCTCTTTAGATCAATACAGCCCACATATTGTTGCAAAAGCCATCGTCAGCGAAGCTAAGCGTCGCAAATTGCAATTACATCCAGCAAGTGAAATAAAAGAGAGCCACGGTAGAGAAGTCTCAGGGGTCGTTAACAATTTGCAGGTCACGGTTGGCGCAGCGCCAGATTTGTTGCCCGAATGGGCAGAGTCATCGCAACCTCTGAAAGTTGCGCTTCAGATAGATGGACAATTGATTGCAATCTTTGGTTTAGCAGATCCAATCAGACAGGAATCTCAACAGACCATAAATGAGCTTTATAAATTGGGGATCAAAGAGATTGTGATGGTCACAGGTGATAAGCCAGAGACAGCTAATCAAGTTGCAGCAGAACTCGGCATTACCAAGGTAATTTCAAATTCCAAGCCTGAGACCAAATTGAATACAGTGCATGAATATAGAAACAAGGTATTCGGAACGGTCTTGGTGGTTGGGGATGGAATCAATGATGCACCAGCTCTTGCAGCATCTGACGTTGGTATTGCAATGGGCGCTCGCGGCGCATCTGCCGCAAGTGAAGCGGCGGATGTGGTGATTATTGAAGATTCCATTGATCGAGTTGCAAGTGCGATCTCTCTAGCAAAAATTTCTCGGCGCAAAGCATTGCAAGCATCTATTGGCGGCATGGCGGCAGCGCTTCTTGGAATGATCGCTGCGGCTTTTGGTTACCTAACGCCAAGTCAAGGTGCGCTTTTGCAAGAGGCAATTGATGTATTTGCGATTCTCTGGGCGCTAACAACTTTAAGGGCGCGATAGCCTTATCTCTATGATCAGATTAGCAAAGCCTGATGATGTGCCAGCAATTCATCAACTAATCATCGAATTGGCAATTTATGAACGCGAACCTGATGCAGTCATTTCTACGCCTGAAGATATTCATAACAATCTCTTTGCAGAAGATCCAGTTGCATTCTGCCATGTCGCTGAAGTAGATGGACAGATTGTTGGTGTTGCAATTTGGTTTTTAAATTACTCAACTTGGTTGGGTAAAGCAGGGCTATATCTGGAGGATTTATTTGTTAAACCAGAATTTCGCGGAAGAGGAATTGGCTTGGAGTTTATGAAAACTTTGGCTCGGATCTGTATTGAACGCGGTTATGAGCGCTTTCAATGGTGGGTTTTGGACTGGAATGAACCTTCAATCAACTTCTATAAATCAATTGGCGCTGAGGCGATGAGCGATTGGACGGTCTATCGATTATCAGGAAGTGC
>CAZYJU010000004.1:15633-20668 GCA_964647945.1 uncultured Actinomycetes bacterium
GGCCGTCAACATCATTCGACCCAGCGGATCGTAGACAGAAGAATCAAAACCGGATGCAACTGCAATTAAATCTGGTTTGAATTTTGCAAGCGCAGGCGCGATTACCTCTTGGAAAGCATATAAATATCCGCCATTTCCAGTACCTGCTGGAAGCGGGATATTGATATTGGTATTTAGTCCTTTGCCAGAACCAATCTCTTCGCGCCCGCCACTATTGCGAGGGTATAAACGATCTTGATGCAATGAGATGGTCAATACATTTGGATCCGAGTAGAAGATTTCTTGAGTGCCATTACCGTGGTGCACATCCCAATCAACTGTTGCAATGCGAATACCGGGGTTATCTCTTTTGATTACTGAGAGTGCGATTCCTAAATTGGAGAATAAGCAGTAACCCATGCCGCCAGCTCTGATTGCATGATGTCCTGGTGGCCGAACTAGCGCATAGCCATTATCAACTTCGCCGCTGATGACCGATTGGGCAAGTGCAGTAACCGCACCAACTGCCAAAGTTCCGATCTCGTATCCACCTTTAGCCAGCGGAGTCTCGCCGTCACCAGCATCACCACCTAAACGCTGTTCGCTAATCTCTTTTAACTTCGTCAAATAACTTTGTGGATGCACTAATAAAAGTTCATCGTTTGTTGCATGTCTAGCCGGAATTCGGTGAAGATGTTCAATCAATCCAGAGACCACAATCAATTCATGGATACGTTTCTTTGTCTCAGGATTCTCGTAATTTAAGAATGGTTGCAATCCTTTGGCGGGATCACTTGGAAAGAAGCCTGCATTTGTGCCAGTGTCATGCCAGCCAAATAGCTCGTGATAAACGTAACCAGTCTTCAAACTCATTTAGCGTGATTGCTCCTAAGCAGATTAATTACTAATGCCGAAAGGTTAGTAGAATGGAGGCTGGATTAACAGCCATTTATAAGCCAAGCAGGAGTAGCAGATGTCAGCAATCTATGAAGCGCTAGAAAAGGGAATATTGATTTCCGATGGTGCAATGGGCACGATGCTACAGAACAAGGGTTTAACCGATGGTGGCGCTCCAGAACTTTGGAATGTCGAGAATCCAGCTGCAATCGAAGAGGTGCTTGAAGAATATGCGGCAGCTGGTGCCAACTTAATCACTACTAATACATTCGGTGGCACCCGTGGCAGATTACAGATGCATGGGTTAGAAGATCGGTTATTCGAATTAAACAAAGCTGGGGCTGAGATTGCACGTAAAGTTGCGGATAGACATTCTGGTTGCTTTGTGATGGGGGATGTCGGACCTTCTGGTGAGCTAATGGAACCGATGGGCACAATGACATTAGATGACGCCAAAGCGCTCTTTGCAGATCAGATAAAAGCGCTGGTTGCAGGTGGCGTAGATGCGATCTTGATTGAAACTATGAGCGATTTACAAGAGGTAGAAGCAGCGGTACTCGCTGCCAAAGAAGTCGCACCAAATTTACCGATTATTGCAACATTCTCTTTTGATACAAATCTAAGAACCATGATGGGTGTGAAGCCAGCAGTTGCAGTAAAAACATTGGCAGCACAAGGCGTTCGAATCATTGGCGCTAATTGTGGTCGCGGTACAGATGAGATGCGCATAATCGCCAAAGAGCTAACAGAAGCTAAAACCGATGGCATTTACATCATCACCCAATCAAATGCTGGATTACCAAAATTAGTTGGTGGCGATTTTATTTACGATGGCACACCAGATGAGATGGCCAAGTATGCACAAGATATGAAAACACTTGGCGTAAATGTGATTGGCTCATGCTGTGGTTCAACTCCGGCACATACTGCAGCTATGAAAGCTGCAATTTAATGGCGTTAGCAATCGTAACTGGTGCAAGTAGCGGAATCGGTGCTGCTACCGCAAAACTACTTGCTAATAATGGTTTTCAAGTAATTGCAGCTGCAAGACGCATTGATCGCTTGCAAGAGCTTGCCAAATCAAGTTCTAATATCGAAGCACAACAATTAGATGTCACTGATGCAAAGAGCGTGGAAAACTTTGCGAAAGCGCTAAAAGATCGACCAGTTGCACTATTGGTAAATAATGCTGGCGGAGCCTTTGATTCCGCATCTATCGAGAACAGCAGCGCTGAAATCTGGCAGAAGACCTATGAGGTAAATGTCATTGGTTCATTACGGATCACCAAGGCGCTTCTTCCAAATCTTCGTGCAAACGGTAAAAGCCACATCGTGGTCGTTACCTCGACTGCAGGTCATGCCGTTTATGAAAATGGCGGAAGCTACACCAGCGCAAAATATGCCGAATTAGCTTTCACTCAAACTTTGCGACTTGAGTTAAATGGCGAACCAATTAGAGTCACTGAGATCGCACCAGGAATGGTTAAAACAGAGGAATTCTCGGTAGTGCGATTAGGTAGTAAAGAGGCGGCAGAGCGAGTCTATGAAGGTGTAGCCGAGCCTTTGGTTGCTGAAGATATCGCTGAAGCGGTTAGGTGGGTTGCAACCCTTCCTTCGCATGTAAATATTGATTCGATGATCGTTCGGCCAGTTGCGCAAGCAGCCAATCATAAAATCCATCGCAAGCAGTAAACTGCGCCAATGCGCAAGACAGTAGCAGGATATTTAGTTCATTCGATTACTGCCTTTGGTGCGATTGCAGGCCTAATCTCATTAGAGCGATTTATCAATGGCGATATTCGAAGCGGCTTGCTCTGGTTAGTGATCTGCCAATTATTAGATGGCCTTGATGGTCCCATCGCCAGAAAAATAGATATCCATTTACATGCAACCAGATTTGATGGTCATATCTTGGATTTGGTGGTGGATTACGTTACTTGCGTGATGGTGCCGGTGGCATTGCTGGTGAGACTTGATTTAATTGAGAGCGAATTTAGTTTTCTATACGCAGCGTTGATTATTTTCACTGGCGCACTTTGGTTTGCGCGGACTGACCAAGAGACCGAAGATCATTGGTTTAATGGTTTTCCAGCTGCATGGAATTTAGTGATTCCAACATTTATTATTTTAGATACCAACGTGAAGCTGGTGGAGATTCTCATTATCTTGCTCTGCGTGTTGACTCTTACTACACTTAAATTTCCACACATTGTAAAGGTCGAATTTATGCGACCAGTAACTTGGACATTGGCATTTATATACTTTGTTTCATTGACTTGGTTATCAGTGCAGTACCCAAATGGCCCAAGCAGCCTTGAGCCGGTGTTAGTGATCTTTCCACTATATATCTTCGCAATTTCCATCTATCACACTTGGAAAGTTCGAAATATGAGCGTATCCTCGCTCAATGATTGAATTTGCTTCGTTCGAACTATCAGATCAATTCGTAGTAGTACTAAATGCAGCGATAGCTGCAGTGCTTGGCTCTGCAATTGGCTGGGAGCGAGATCGCGCAGGTAAATCTGTGGGCCCACGTACGATGGCGCTTGTTGGTGCATCTTCCGCGGCAATCGTAAATATCGGTCATTTCTTAAATGTCGGTGCAGACTTCGGAGATCCCACCCGCGCTATGCACGCAATCATGACTGGTATTGGTTTTCTTGGAGCAGGTTTGATCTTTCAAACAAGAGATGCCGGCACTAAAGGTGTAACTACCGCAGCTACTGTTTTCGCAACTGCGGCGATGGGATGCGCAGTCGGACTAGGTTTTCAAGTTGCAAGCGTTGGCCTCACGATCATCATTTTGATTGTGCTTCGTTCGACTCACGTACTTGAAATTACCGCTAATCGTCGCCATGACGATGACTGATAGGTTGACTAATAGTTAGAACCAGTATTCAGTCGCAAACCAGACGGCGCATAAAAGGCCGATTACAAAGATTCCCATCCGATAAGCCTCACGGCTAAATCGATCTACAACCTTTGCGCCAAAGAAGCCACCAATCGCGCAGCTAACTGCCAATACTGCAGCAAAAGTCCAATCAACTTTGCCACTTACGATATAGATGAAATTTGAGCCAAGCCCTGTCATCGTAACCACGACATTTTTGCTGATATTGATATCTGCAACGGTTCGTTTGGCATCACGAGCTAAGACGGCAATTGTCATCACTCCTTGGCCAGGGCCAAAATAGCCGGCATAGAAGCCAATCGAAGTCAACCAGAAATATTCGATCTTTTGTTTTAACGGGGTTAAGTTCTCTTTGACTTTGATAAAGAGGCTAAGTGATGCAATCAAAATCAGAATTGGCACCATTTTTTGGAAACCTTCAATCGGCATTAAGGCTAACGCCAAACCTCCAATGACGGCGCCAACCATTGAAAATCCAATTAGCACGCTCTCGGCTTTGATGATTGCCTTCACAAACTTAAATTTCCCAAAGAGCGCGCCAACATTTGCCATAGAAACACCTAGCGCGTTGGTCATAGCTGCAGAGATCGGATTCAAACCAACTGCAATCAAAGCGGGAAAAGAGAGGATAGATGCGCCACCTGCGAAGCCATTTAGAAATCCAACGCTAAGGCCAACTAGAAAGATCGCAACAATCTCAAACATTGATTAAAGGATAGCCTTATATACTCGTGAAATGGGGCGAAAACTCGTTGTATTTTTGAGTTTATCTATTTTACTGTTCGCTTCGCTGCTAACTCCCACTGCTTTTGCACGTAATCAAGTGACAGTTTTTGCCGCTTCAAGTTTGACGGAATCTTTTACTGAATTAGCCAAACGCTTTGAAAGAGCGAACCGTGGAGTCAAGATAATATTCTCATTCCAAGCATCGTCGACTTTAGCAACTCAGATCAAAGCTGGAGCACCCGCAGATATTTTTGTATCAGCAGCGCCTGCAGATCTGGATGGCATTGCAAAGGGTCGTGACTATCTAAGAAATCGAGTTGTGCTAGCCGTTCCAAAGAATTCAAGAATCTCCAAAGTGAGCGAATTGAGTGACACAACTAGAGAATTAGTTTGGATTCAATGCGCACCCGAAGTTCCCTGTGGCGCAGCTGCCAATGAAGCATTAGAAGCAGAAGCAGTTGTTGCAAAGCCAGCATCCCTAGAGCCGAAGGCATCTAGCGTCCTGGCAAAGCTGTTATCTGG
>CAZYJU010000004.1:20768-24533 GCA_964647945.1 uncultured Actinomycetes bacterium
TTTTCTCTTTTTACCAAAGTCCCTTGGAGCGATTTTCTATCCCAACTAGGTGATTTCACAGCAATTAAATTATCGCTCTGGACCTCAACTATTTCCGCTGTCATTTCTCTATTGCTTGGAGTACCACTTGCCTGGGTACTGGCAAAGAGTCATGGCAGATTTGTTGGGCTAATTAGGCCATTGGTATTGGCGCCAATTGTTCTGCCACCAACCGTTGCAGGAATCGCGCTACTTTCATTGATGGGAAGAAATGGAGTTGCTGGTCAATACATTTACGATTTAACTGGTTGGGCGATGCCATTTACCCAGAGCGCAGTGGTCTTTGCTGGCGTATTTGTCGGATTACCGTTTGTGGTTTTGATCTGTGAATCAAGCTTTAGGCAATTGCCTAAAGAGGTAGAAGATGCCGCAATTATCGATAGAGCAAGTGGAAATGAGTTATTTCAAAAAATCGCGATCCCACAATCACGAAGTGCAATTACAACTGGTGCCATTTTGGCCTGGGCGCGAGCGATGGGTGAGTTTGGGGCAACTTTGATGTTTGCAGGATCGCTGCCTGGAAGTACTCAAACTTGGACCATGTTGATCTATCAAGAGCTGGATATAAATGTAGATAGAGCATATGCATTATCAGTAGTAATGTTGGTAATCGCAGTTTCCATCGTTTTCTTTCTACGAAAACCGCTACGCGAAGCATTCCGATGAATTTCATAATCTTAACTGGCGGGACCAATCGACGATTTGGTAGCGATAAATCTGCTGCGTTATTAAATGGAAAGAGTTTGCTTGAAACACTCGTTGATAATCTGCCAACAGGGGATTTGATAATTGTTGGACCTGAAAGTTCAGTAAAAGCAAAATACGTTAGAGAAGAGCCAATTCATTCAGGGCCAGTTGCTGCAATTGGTGCAGCGATTTCTCTTTGTGATGCAGAGGTTATTGGAATCTTTGCAACTGATATGCCATTTGCACCTTTATTGCTTCCTCAGTTAGAAGCAAACTTGAAAGCCGACGCAGCTTTACCAGTTGATAAAGAGGGTCATTTACAGCCATTAGCTGGGCTCTATCTAAGAGCTGCGTTAACCAAAGCTTTAGCAAGTTTTGAGAGCTTGGTTAATCAATCTATGAAATCACTGATGGAAAAGCTAATAGTAAATGAAGTTCCACTGGCTGAAACTGAATTGTTGATTGATATAGATACCAAAGAAGCGCTTTCGCAAGCCATTGCGCTGCAGAGTAGATTGGGGCTATGACTTTACAAGAGCCAAGTTGGGATCAAGCTCGCGAGTTTGCATCCAGCTTTGCAAAGCCAATCGATGTAGAAGAGATTCCGATTGGAGAGGCTTTGGATCGAGTTATCGCTTTTGATGCCAAAGCTCTCGTTGAGTTACCTACATATGAGACAAGCGCGATGGATGGATATGCAGTCGCCGGAGTCGGTCCTTGGAAGATTGTCGGCGAGATCAAAGCGGGAGCTCCGTACAAAATGGTATTGAATCCAGGTGAGGCAGTTGGGATTGCAACTGGTGCAGTTGTTCCAGAGGGTGCCTTTGGAATTTTACGTTGGGAGCAGGCGCAAGTAGATGGCGAACAATTAAAGGGCGAAACCTCTTTGCGTAAAGATTTTAGAGCTGCAGGTGAAGAGGCGAAGTTAAATGAAACTCTGATTTCAGCAGGTACCAAGTTAAACCCAGGTGCAATTGGGCTGCTTGCTGCAAGCGGATACGACACCTTAAAAGTTTTTCAAAGACCAAAAGTGGTTCTGCTTTTACTAGGTGATGAGATTCAAACTTCAGGTTTACCTAAAGATGGTTTGGTAAGAGATTCGCTTGGGCCACAACTTCCTGGCTGGCTAACTCGATTAGGCTGCGAAGTCATCGAGATCAATTACGTCGAAGATCAGTTGAATTTAACGATTGCTGCTATAGATAAGGCCAGCAAAGTGGCAGATATTTTGGTCACCACTGGCGGTACGGCCGATGGCCCAAGAGATTTTCTGCAAGATGCGATTTTGAAGTTAAATGGCAAGATCCATATAAATAAAGTAGCGATGCGACCAGGCCATCCTCAGATGTTTGGCGAAGTAAATGGGAAGCCATTAATTGGTCTACCTGGCAACCCACAATCAGCAATCGTTGCCTTGATGACACTTGGACAACCATTAATAGATGCGATGTTCGGCAGGAAATTGCAAGAACTTCCGCTGATCTCAAGTGATGATCAATTTGATGCGCAGCCAGGATTTACCCGTTTGGTACTTGGCAATTTAGATGGTCGTCGATTTCAGAT
Organism: uncultured Actinomycetes bacterium; assembly: GCA_964647945.1. GTDB lineage: Bacteria > Actinomycetota > Actinomycetes > Nanopelagicales > Nanopelagicaceae > ZLKRG08. Next base: position 23,058 of record CAZYJU010000004.1, read on the forward strand.
GGGCAAATATTTAGGTAGCGCAATGCTTAGAAGCCTTGCGCAGGCAGAGGGATTTGCAGTTTGCACCAATCCACCAACCCCACTTCGATGGTTAGGATTACCTTCATGAGTAACTCTGAACTAAGCCACCTAAACGAAAATGGCGAGGCCAATATGGTGGATGTTTCAGGTAAGCCCGAAAGCGTTCGAGTTGCAGTGGCATCTGGAAAAGTCACCATGAGCCGTGAAGTAATCGAAGAGATCACATCAGGTGCTAATCCAAAAGGAGATGTGTTAGCAACTGCCCGAATCGCAGGGATCATGGGCGCTAAGAAATGTAGTGAATTGATCCCACTCTGCCATCCAATCGCGATACATAAAGTTGAGATCGATCTAAAGATTGAAAATGACGGAGTTGCAATTGTGGCAACCGTAAAGACTGCAGATCGAACGGGCGTAGAGATGGAGGCGTTAACTGCCGTTTCTGTTGCTGGGTTAACGCTTATAGATATGGTTAAAGCGATGGATCCAAGAGCTGCCATCATCAATATTCAAGTTGAAAGTAAGAGTGGCGGTAAAACTGGCGACTGGAAGCGATGAAGTTATGAGAACTGCCGTCGTTATCACTGCAAGTAATCGTGCGTCTGCTGGTATCTATCAAGATTTAAGCGGAGCAGCTTTGCAAGAAGGTCTATCCAAATTAGGTTACAAAGTTACCGATTTAAAGCTACTTCCAGATAATGTCGATCAAATCTCTGCAGCTATCAAGAGCGCGCTCACAGAGAAGATTGATCTAATAGTCACTACTGGCGGCACCGGAATCTCTCCGACCGATGTGACTCCAGAGGCGACCAAGCCGTTACTTGAGAAAGAGTTACCAGGTTTTGCCGAAGCGATGCGCGCTTATTCACGTGAGAAAGTTCCGACTGCCGATTTATCTAGAGCGCTTGCTGGGGTATCTGGAACTTCATTGATTATCAATTTGCCAGGTTCGCAAGGTGCGATTAAAGATGGCTTAGTTTTTATCGAAAGATTGGCAGCACACATTCACGATCAGTTGGCAGGAAATGATCACAGCGCAAGTAACTGAATCCAAAATTAGCGCAGAAGCTCTGGCTGCGATGGTTAAAAGTGATGCAGCTGGAGCTGTTGTAACTTTTAGTGGCGATGTTCGAAACCACGATAAGGGAAAGCAAGTCACGACTTTGGTTTATGAGATTCACCCAAGCGCGGGTGCTGTTATCAAGACTTTAACTGAAGCAGTTGCGGCAAAATACGAAGTTGAAAATGTGGCAACCGCACATCGCTATGGTCCAATTCCAATCGGAGAGAGCGCTTTCGTAGTAGCGGTGGCAGCTGCGCATAGAGAGGCCGCACTTAAATGTTGCGAAGAGCTAGTGGAGCGCGTAAAAGCTGAGCTACCAATCTGGAAGTATCAAACTTTCGCAGATGGCAGTACGGAATGGGTAAATAGCGCATGAGCCTGGTCGATACCTA
>CAZYJU010000005.1:0-18214 GCA_964647945.1 uncultured Actinomycetes bacterium
TAATGGTGCCAAAGATAACTTTGGAACAGAAGCGCGAAGCTCAAGAGATTTTGATTTTGGCTAATTTCGTTGAAGTTTGGCTTGCTAAAGAGGGCCACGATGGATTGGTCGGAATTAATTTTCTACATAAGATTCAAATGACCACTGCTGCAAGCGTATTTGGCGCGATGCTGGCGGGAGTTGATTACATAATCATGGGCGCTGGTATTCCACGTGAATTGCCGAAGTTGATAAGACAGCTTGAGAAATTAGAGATTGGTTCAGTGCCTGTTGATGTAATTGGTGGCCCCGCTGTTTCAACGACCATCAATCCATTGGATTTTGTCCCTGCAAATACCGTAATCAAACGACCTAAGTTCTTGGCCATCATCTCTGTTGATGTGTTGGGTACTTATTTAGCGCGTGATGAAGAGACCCGGCCAGATGGTTTTATTATCGAACATAACTCTGCTGGCGGACATAATGCGCCACCACGTGGCAAATATGAATTTGATGCCGATGGTGAACCGATTTATGGTCCTAAAGACATTGCAGATTTAGAGAAGATGAAGAAGATTGGACTTCCATTTTGGTTAGCCGGAACTTATGGTCACCCATTGAAAGTAAAAGCTGCGCTTGAACAAGGTGCGGCTGGAGTTCAGGTCGGAACTCTATTTGCAATTTCAAATCACTCTGGCTTTAGTTCCCGAACCAGATCACAATTAATCTCAAAATTAAAGAGCGATAATTTAGATATCAAAACAGATATCAAAGCATCACCAACTTCTTTCCCAATTAAGATTGCAAAGTTAGAAGGACATACTTCAACAGAGGAAGGCTTTGCAGCTAGGCCCAAGCTCTGCGATTTGGGTTATTTACGAGAGCCAGTGCTCGCACAATCTGGTCGCATCCTTTATCGCTGCCCATCTGAACCAGATGATCAATTTATCAAAAAAGGTGGCGCACCCGAGGAGATCGAAGGTCGCAAATGTCTTTGCAACGGATTGATGGCAAATATCGGATTGCCGCAGATCAGACGTGATGGTTATGAAGAGGCGCCAATCGTTACCTTAGGTAGCGATATTCAAGGCGCGAAAGAGTTACTTAAAACTTTTCCTGATGGTTATGGAGCTGATGCGGCAGTGAATTGGCTATTAAGCGCGAGCGACCTTGCCAGCTTTAAGGCAAGAGGTGCAGACGTTTTGGCGGGCTGAGCGGCCATTTAGAAGTACGCGCACGCGCTGAATATTCGGATTCCAACGACGACGTGTCTTAACTTGCGAGTGGGAAACATTGTTTCCGAAGCTTGGGCCTTTGCCGCAGATTTCGCATACTGATGCCACTGCAGTTCTCCTTAACTATGTCTGTAACTGTGTCTATTCCTGCTTAATCTATAAAACCGATTAAACCTGTTTGTGCCGACTTACCAGCCCCAAAGACTACCCAATTTCCTCCTGTGAGCGAAATCCCCTATTGCTGAGGGGTAGCACTCACATTTAACGAGGTTTTTTCAAGGCCCCAGGTGAAGAATTTTGCTAGTCGAGCCGCCTGAGAAACGTCTCGAATGTATAGCGAATGGAGAGAAAATGGATGCACTAGACCTCGCGAGATTGCAGTTCGCTGCCACTACTGTCTACCACTTCCTATTTGTGCCAATAACAATCGGAACAGGTTTCTTAGTAGCTGGCTTGCAGACTGCGTGGTACCGGACGGGAAATGAAAATTATTTAAGAGCTACCAAATTTTTTGGGAAATTATTCTTAATCAATTTCGCAATGGGTGTTGTCACTGGAATCGTGCAAGAGTTTCAATTTGGTATGAACTGGTCCAACTACTCAAGATTTGTGGGTGACATCTTCGGTGCGCCACTTGCGATGGAGGGGCTACTTGCTTTCTTCTTAGAATCTACGTTCTTAGGAATGTGGATATTCGGATGGGATCGTTTACCCAAAAAGTTACATCTAGCATCAATCTGGCTAGCAGCAACCGGAACTGTTCTGTCGGCTTATTTTATCTTAGCTGCAAATGCTTGGATGCAACATCCAGTTGGCTATGTAATGAATCCGGAGAAGAATCGTGCTGAACTTACCAGTATTGTTGAAGTGTTAACTCAGCAAACTGCATTAGCCACATTTGCTCACACGATGGCCTTTGCTGCATTTACATCAGGTGCATTCATGGTGGGAGTTTCTGGCTGGTTGCTTGCTAAAAAACGAAATCAAGAGGTACTTTCTCCAACATTGAAATTGGGCTTAGTCACTGTAATGGTCAGTTTTGTCTTTGTTAGCGTTACTGGAGATTGGTCGGCGCGTGTTATGACTGAACAGCAACCTATGAAGATGGCTGCAGCTGAAGCGCTTTACAACACTGAGAGTGGAGCGCCATTCTCACTTTTGACTATAGGGACTCTAGATGGATCGCGCCCAGTATTTGAGATTGGTATTCCGAAATTGCTCTCATTTATGTCAACCGGTGACTTAAATGGAACTGTTGAAGGCATTAACGATCTTCAAAACAAATATGTTCAGGAATTTGGCCCAGGCAATTACAAGCCCAACATTCCAGTTGCATATTGGGGCTTTCGATTGATGATTGGATTTGGTGCTATTGCATTTCTAATTGGATTAATCACCCTGTATCAATTGAGAAAACGGGGCATACCGAGTGGTCGATGGTTCATGCCAGCAATGGTTTGGATGCCATTCTTACCACTTATTGCCAATTCATTTGGTTGGATCTTTACTGAAACAGCACGTCAACCTTGGACCGTATTTGGACTTGCAAAAACAGCTGATGGTGTCAGCCCGCAGGTAGGCGTAGGTGCTTTATGGACCACCTTAATCGGATATGTGTTGCTTTACGGCTTACTTGCCGCTATCGAAGTTAAGTTGATGATTCGAGCAATCAAACTCGGCCCAGATGAGCAGATCAATTATCAAGAACCCTCAGAAATCGGCGGCTCAGCTGATCGCCCACTGGCGATGAGTTACTAAGAGAAACGGAATCCAGAAGGAGAGAAAAATGGATCTACAAACAATTTGGTTTCTACTAATCGCAGTACTTTGGATTGGATACTTCATTCTTGAAGGATTTGATTTTGGCGTGGGAATGCTACTTCCGCAGGTTTCATCAAATGAAGCAGATCGTCGGGCTGTCCTGACAACTCTAGGTCCGGTTTGGGATGGAAATGAAGTCTGGCTGCTAGTAGCAGGTGGTGCAACATTTGCTGCCTTTCCAGAGTGGTATGCAACTCTATTTAGTGGATTTTATCTACCATTATTTTTAATTCTGGTCGGCCTAATTGTGAGAGGGGTTTCTTTCGAATATCGCAGCAAATATGGTCGAGCTGAGTGGCGTCAACGTTGGGATATTGCGATTGTAATCTCGAGCGCTATTCCTTCAGTGTTATGGGGAGTTGCATTTAGCAATATCGTCAAAGGAGTTCCAATAGAGAAAATTAATGGCAATCTCGAATACACTGGCGGTTTCTTCAATTTATTAAACCCTTATGCATTGCTTGGTGGTCTTGTAACTTTGACAGTTTTTTTAACTCACGGTGCCATATTTCTATCTTTGAAAACTGCCGGAACTATTAGAAGTAGAGCTAGAAACTTAGCGACAAGATATGGATTGATTGCGGCAGTATCTGCAGTTAGTTATCTGATCTGGACTATCAATTTACTGCCAGAGCGAAAGAACACCGTACTCTTTCTCGCAGCGCTAGTAGCACTTTTCTGGGTGGCAGCTATCGGAATGAACTTGCGCGGACGTGAAGGATGGGCATTCTCTTTCTCTGCGTTCGCAATTCTCTGTTTCGTAAGCACTTTATTCAATGCGCTCTATCCAAGAGTTATGCCAAGCTCAATAGGTTCACAATTCGACCTTACGATAATCAATGCATCCAGTACTGATTACACATTAAAGACCATGACTATAGTCGCAGTGATAATGACTCCTTTAGTTCTAATCTATCAAGGCTGGACATATTGGGTATTTCGTAAGCGAGTTAGCGCTAACCAGATCGCACATCCAGAACGTGGCGTTCTAGATGGCGATAAATTGCCTCTGTGAAAATTGATTTTCGGCTGCTACTAAAAGGTAGCAGCCGTAATCTTTTTATAGCTTCGATTTTTGCTGGGCTATTTTGGTCTTTATTTCTACTCGTAAATGCTTGGTTGATTTCAAGCTTGATAATAAAGATTATTGAGAAAGAGAGCATCTATCCTGACTTTTATTGGTTGATATCCGTTTGGGTATTACGTGCATTTTTCTTGAGTTTCTTCGAACAATGGACAATTCACGAAGCACTGAAGGCAAAACTGAGTTTCAGACACGAAGTCACAAATAACTCATATGGTTTACGTCAATTCTCACCTGCAGTGATGAGTAATTTATTGACCAAAGCGCTAAATTCTATCGATGTGTTCTATGGACGATTTATCCCTCAATTGCTATTTTCTTTCATAACGCCATTTATTTTAATTATCTTCGTTTCTACAAGAGATTTGCTCTCTGCGGCAGTGGCTTTTTTTACCTTGCCGCTAATTCCTTTCTTTGGCGCATTGATAGGGCGATATACAAGTGATGCAGTCGGCAAAAAATGGCGAATCTTAGGCACGCTCTCTTCATACTTCGAGGACTCATTGAATGGATATGCCACCTTGCGACTCTTTGGTAGAGCGGATAAACAATCTGAAAGAATCAAAGAGATGGGAATTCGATATAGCGAAGAGACTATGAAGGTACTTCGCATCTCCTTTTTATCCAGTTTGGCATTGGAACTTGCTGCAACAATCTCAGTCGCAGTTATTGCCGTAGAGATAGGGCTTCGTTTAGTGGCAGGGAGCATTGAGTTTAGTAATGCCCTGATGATTTTGATTTTAGCTCCAGAAATATATTTTCCACTTCGAAATGCAGCTGCTTTATTTCACGCTTCAACAGATGGGACCGAAGCTTTGCAAAAATTGCAAGCTTTGCCTAAGCCAGTTCAAAACACTAAGAAAAATAGTAACTATCCAAAAGGGCTAAAATTTTGGATAGGTGCCTCTGGATCAGGAAAAACCACATCAGCCCAGGAATTAATAAATACGTTTGACCAATCAGGTATTGGTTGGGTGCCACAGAATCCGAGCCTTGCCGAAGGTAGCGTTCGTAAACAATTCAAATTGGTTAATTCTGAAATTACTGATGAAGAGATCATAAATTTACTCTCTCAAGTTAATTTAGATATTTCAGAGTTACCAAATGGGCTAGATTCCAAACTTGAATCAGGCAGCGAACTTCTTAGTGCGGCATCAGGTGGGCAAATCAGAAAGATTGCAATTGCGAGAGCTTTGGCTAGCAAGCCAAAATTCCTAATTGCTGACGAACCAACCGCAGACTTAGATCAAAAATCTGCAAACATGGTCATGCAATTGATTCGCTCGCAAGAAATTGGGGTAATCGTGATTACTCACGATGAATCTATATTGAAGGAAGATGATGATATTTTGAGAGTTGAGCGATGAAATTAGCTTACTTGTTATCAGCATTTTCATTTATCGCAGGAATTGGATTAAACGTCACTAGTGGTTGGTTAATCACAATGGCCTCTACCATGCCTCCCGTTTTAACATTGAGCGTTGCAGTTGTACTAGTACGTTTTTTCGGAATTAGTCGCGCAGTTACAAGATACTTTGAAAGGTATGTAAGCCATAAATCAGTTTTTGAAGTTTTGGCAAATCTACGAAGCGACCTTTATCAAAGAATTATCTCTAATCCAACACGACTAATTATGTCTGGCAGTGGTGGCAGGTTAATTAAACAAGTGGTTGATGATGTTGAGCGCGCCGAAGAATATGAATTAAGAGTACAACTACCTGGTGCGGCTGCTCTATTAAGTATGGCCGCAGCCGCATTTTTAGCATTTTGGCTGCAACCTTTACTAGGCCTCTTATGGATCTTACTTCTCGTGGTATTAAATTTGTTCATCCCAAAATTTGCTATTAGTAGGTTGGTTGAAAAAACTAGAGATATCGAGAATTTAGAGAGTCAGTATGCCGATCAAGTTAGGTCTAGTGTGCATGGGGCATTAGAGGCGGAAATATATGGATATTTAGATGAAGTCATCAAAGAAGTACACAAAACCGAAAATGCTATTTTGCAAGCGGAAGCTAAGTTGCTAAAAGCGATTAGAAATTTTCAATTTGTGATCAACATGTTGATAGCAATGACGCTTTTGGTCACAATTTTCTTTGCAAGTCAAAATGATATGCCCGCAGTGCAAATTGCGATGTTGACTTTTCTGGCTATAACGGGCTTTGAGGCAAATTTAGCGTGGTATCCAAATTTATTTGCTAGCGGAAAATTACGACTGGCTCGGCAAAAACTTGCTGAGATACCTAAGATGCCTCAGGTTTCAAAGTCAAGCGTTGAATTTAGTTCCTTGAAGGTTGAAGAGTTTGCAGGTTTTTGGCAACGTCCGACATCTAAGCCAATATCTTTTGAAATTAAGATTGGGCAAGCCTTAGTTATACGTGGCGCTAGTGGAGTGGGAAAGACCACGACTGCAATGGCGTTGATAGGTCTTGCTAATTATCAAGGTTCGGTAAAAATCAATAATGTTGAGATTGGTCAAATATCGAATATGTCAGAATTAATTACAGGCGCACTGCAAAATGGACACATTTTCAATACTTCGCTACGTGAGAACTTGAAAATCTCAGGTGCGGACAATTTTGATGAGGTTTTGTCGCTTTTAGAATTGGATAAATTGGTTTCAGAGTTGCCAGAGGGCTTGGACACAATAATTGGGCATTTTGGGCGGCCACTATCTGGGGGCGAAGCTAAACGCGTTGTTTTAGCACGAGCCTTGCTAAGTAAAGCTCCAGTCATAATTCTTGATGAGCCTACTGAGCATCTTGACTCAGATTTAGCCGATCGAATCACAAAAAGGATTTTAAGTAAATATAAAGACCGTGCTTTATTAGTTATTACACATTCTGGTTGGATTGGTGTGCCGCAACTGCAAATGGAGAGGATTTCCTAAGAAAATTGGCCGTGGCCAAATTGCAGATAGACCTCGAAACTAAATTAGTCGATGTAATTGGCGATCGCACCGCAAAGGTCATCACTTCCGAATTCGGATATCTAAATGTTGGTGATCTCCTGCATCACTATCCACGCCGGTATGTAAAGCGCGGAGAACTTACAAATATCGCTGAGCTTCGCGAAGGCGAGGAAGCAACTGTTTTAGCAAAAGTCCATAGCGTAAAAAAACGGCGGGCTCAAAATCGAAAAAGCGTAATCGTCGAAGTAATAATTGAAGATAACCATGGCGTAAAGATGTCACTTACCTTCTTCAATCAAGCTTGGCGCGAACGTGAGATGCGAATCGGACGACAAGGTTTGTTTGCGGGCAAGATCAGTACATTTAAGGGAGTACGGCAGTTAGCACATCCAGAACTTGAGTGGTTACCAGGGGATAGCGATGTCGAAGATGCCATCGAAGCATTTGCTGATCGCTACCTTCCGATTTATCCAGCTACGGCCAAATTCGCATCATGGAAGATTGCCAAAGCCATAGAGATAGTTCTTGATTCGCTTGAAGTGATACCTGATTTTCTGCCAAGTGCGATCAAAACAGAGAATCAATTTATGGATTTGATAGATGCATATAAGGCAGTGCATCGACCCAAAGACTTAGATGAATCCGATAGAGCGCTAAAGAGATTGACATTTGATGAGGCATTCTTACTTCAGTTGACGATGTTGCAACGAAAAGCAGCATTGGCAAAAGAGCATGCTGTTTCAAGAGTTCCAAAAGAGAACGGACTTTTAAGCGAATTCGATAGACGATTGCCATTTCAACTTACTCCGGGACAGCAGCAAGTTTCATCTGAGATTTTCGAAGATTTAAAGGGCGAGCATCCGATGCATAGGTTGCTGCAAGGTGAAGTGGGATCAGGAAAGACGATAGTTGCGCTTAGGGCGGCTCTTGGTGTGATCGATTCATCAGCACAAGTAGCGTTTTTAGCGCCAACCGAAGTACTCGCCTCGCAACATTTTCAAACCATCCAAAGACAATTAGGTGAACTAGCAAGCAAGGGGCAACTCGGCGCACCAGAAAATGCAATAACCGTAGAACTATTGACGGGATCGCTAAGCGCATCGGAGAAACGTGAAATTCATGGCCGATTGCAAAGTGGCGAGATTGATCTAGTAATCGGTACGCATGCGCTGCTCTCTGAAGGGGTCGCATTTAAAGATCTTGGACTGGTGATTGTTGATGAGCAACATAGATTTGGCGTAGAACAGAGAGACTCTTTAAGAGCTAAATCGCAAACCCCACCACATTTACTAGTTATGACGGCAACTCCAATACCTCGAACTGTTGCCATCACAGTCTTTGGAGATTTGGATATCTCAACTTTGAAAGAGTTACCACTTGGTCGAAGCCCCATCACGACTCACGTAGTAAATGCATCTGTAAAACCGACATATTTGGCTAGAGCATGGGAGCGAATAAGGGAAGAGGTTGCCGAAGGGCATCAGGCTTATGTAGTTGCTCCACGTATCGGTGGCTCTGAAATCAAAGAAGATGCGGATATGGATTTTCTTTTTGGAACCGAGAGTAAGCAGAACTACTCTGTTTCCGAACTCGCACCAGAGCTAGCCACTGGCTCTTTAAAAGGGCTAAAAGTCGCAATGCTGCATGGCAAATTAAATGCCGATGAGAAAGAGTCCACTATGGATGCTTTCTCAAAGGGTGAAATAGATGTTTTAGTCTCGACTACCGTTATTGAAGTCGGAGTCGACGTTCCAAATGCAACGATCATGGTCATAATGGATGCAGATCGTTTTGGTATCTCACAATTACATCAATTAAGAGGCCGCGTGGGACGTGGCAGCGCACCAGGGCTATGCCTATTAGTGACCCAAGTTCCTGAAGATTCGCTTGCCTACGAGCGACTTGAGGCGGTAGCAAAAACTTTAGATGGATTTGAATTGGCAAGAATTGATTTAGATCAACGACGTGAAGGTGATGTCCTTGGCAAGAGTCAGAGCGGCGCTAGATCTCACCTTAAATTGTTACGTGTTTTGAGGGATGAAGAGATTATCGTCAAAGCGCGAAGCGCTGCTGAAATTACGTTGAATGAAGGCTTAACCGATACCCTTCAGGAAGAGATCAAAAAGCTCACAGCGCAACAAGAGATTGAATATCTGGATAAAGGTTGAGAGATGCGCATCATTGCAGGAGTAGCAAAAGGTAGAAATTTAGCAAGTGTCGAAGGTGCGACCAGACCAACTTCGGATCGTGCTCGCGAAGCGCTCTTCTCATCTTTGATCTCCGAGTTTGGTGAATTCAAGAATTTGAGATTTTTGGATCTCTTTGCAGGCTCCGGTGCAGTTGGATTTGAAGCGCTTTCGCGTGGTGCAACAGTTGTGCACGCAGTTGAGAAGGATGAAGCCGCTGTAAAAACTATTCGCGCAAATCACGAGATAATTTTGAAAGCTAAACCCGAAGGTGAATTTAAGTTATTTGTGATGAGTGCTCAGAAATTTCTAACTGGCTTTGATTCAGAGACAGGTTACGACATAATTTTTATGGATCCACCTTATGAATTCGGTGATCAAGGCGTTCGAGAATTACTAGACACTATTGTCCAGAAGCAGATTTTGAGAAGTGGTGGATTAGTGGTGATTGAACGCTCCACAAAATCGCCTGAGGTGAATTGGCCAAAATCGCTTCGCCCCCTGCGCAGCAAGGAATATGGGGTAGCCACGCTGCATTATGCGGAGATGGGTTAATCTTTGCCTATGGCACGTCGCGCAGTATGTCCAGGTTCATTTGATCCCATTACATATGGACACTTGGATATTATCAAAAGAGCAAGTGCGCATTTTGATGAAGTAGTTGTTGCAGTCTTTATAAACAGCACCAAACAGAGCCTCTTCTCGGTTGAAGAGCGAATTGAAATGATTAAAGAGACCACTAAGGATTTGCCAAATATAAAAGTAGATTCTTGGAGCGGGCTGACAGTCGAATATTGCAAACGTAACAATATCGATGTGATCACCAAAGGTTTACGAGCGGTATCTGACTTTGATTATGAATTACAACAGGCCCAAGTAAACCTACAAGCAGGCATTGATACTATGTTTATGGCCACAGATCCCGCTCATTCATTCCTATCTTCATCGTTAGTCAAGGAACTAGCCAAATACAATGGTGATATCACTTCTATGGTGCCAAAGGCAGTTCAGGTGGCGCTAGCCAAGAAAGCAGTAGGTAATTAAATGGATGCAGTAGAGAAATTAGCATCTGCCATCAAGATGGTAGAAGAGGCAAGAGGCGTCCCACTATCAGCATCTTGTGTATTGCACCGCGGTGAGATTCTTGGAGTTCTGGATGAGGCCAAAGATGCCTTTCCTGACACCATTGCAAAGGCTGAATCAATTTTGGCAAATCGCGACAAAGTAATTGAAGAAGGTCGCATGCAAGCTGAGCAGATGGTAGCGATGGCACGCGAAGAGGCTTCGCAATTGATCGAACAAACTGCAATCATGCAACAAGCGCGAGATGAAGCGAAGAATATTCTTTTGCAGGCAAGACAAGAGGCAGCCGAACAGCGCCAAGAGATTGAGGAATACATCGATTCACGTCTTGCAACACTTGAAGTGATTCTCAATAAGACTCAAGAGGCTATTACACGTGGCCGCGAACGTCTGGCTGGAAGCACAGATAAAGATGTGCTCTCTCAACTATCAGATAAGTAATCTCCTCTGATGAGCGTTAAAGCTTTTCGCTTCAATACTCACGACCTTCCGCGGCGTGCAGGCGAGATGAAGGACTACCAATTAAAGATTGATTTACCGGAACCAATCGGAATTGATGTAATTACGGTTCCAAAGGGTCCAATTGAGGTTGATCTAAAGATTGAATCCGTTGCCGAAGGTGTACTTGCAAGTGGCGAGATCCATGCAGTTGCAAAGGGCGAATGTATTCGCTGCTTAGATCCGATTGAGCTTGAGATAGATAAGAATTTTCAAGAGCTATATTCATATAAACCAAATCCGGAATTAGATGAAGAAGAGCAAGCAGATGAACTTCTAATGGATGGTGATTACATAGATCTAGAAGCACCGATTCGAGATGGAATCGTGCTATCTCTTCCAATCAATCCAGTGTGCGATGAGGAGTGCGAAGGGCTCTGCCCTGAGTGTGGCCTTAAGTGGCGCGAGCTTCCCGCAGAGCATGCTCATGAGCAGATTGATGAGCGCTGGTCGGGGCTAAAGGGGCTATTGGAGAAGGGGCTATCGGACCCTGATAAATAAGTCGATTTCACTAAATGCCTTGATTAGGCGATAATTTCCACCTCGTAAGTTCAAAGCAGTTTTAATCAAGGAGTAGAGAAGTGCCAGTACCAAAGCGAAAGATGTCTCGTTCGAAGACACGTTCACGCCGTAGCCAGTGGAAAACAACTGCAGCTGCGATCTCTACCTGCGCACAGTGCCAACAGCCAAAGCTTCAGCACACTGCCTGCCCTACCTGCGGAACTTATAACCGTCGCCAAGTCGTAGAGGTTTGATTTCATGTTCGCGCAACTTACGGCGCGACTTGGCTTAGAGGTAGAGCCCGAGTTACTTCAATTAGCTTTTACCCACCGATCCTTTGCATATGAAAATGGTTTGGCAGAGACCAATGAGCGCCTTGAATTCCTTGGAGACTCAGTTCTTGGTTTAGTTGTAACGGAAGAGCTTTACACAAAATATCCAGATTTAGACGAATCCAGACTCTCACCACTTAGATCTGGAATTGTAAACATGCGCGCCTTGGCAGATATTGCAAGATCACTTGAGATCGGTCAATACATCCGAATTGGAAAAGGTGAAGAGTTAACTGGTGGCAGAGATAAGAATTCATTGTTGGCAGATTCGCTTGAAGCTCTGATTGGTGCAATTTATCTAAGTCATGGATTCGCAGAAAGCCAGCGAGTAGTAAGAAATTTGATCACTGAGACATTAGAAAATGCGATGTCTCGTGGCGCTGGATTAGATGGAAAGACTGCGCTTCAAGAATTAGCCGCAGCTCGCAAATTAAGCGCTCCCGAATATCAAGTCACAGAGTCAGGCCCAGATCATGACAAGACATTCGTTGCGATGGCGGTAGTAGGCGGAGAAGCGATTGCAAGTGGTGAAGGTAAGAGCAAACGAGAAGCCGAACAGATTGCGGCGCGTATCGCTTACGAAAAGTTGATCTCCGAAAAATAAATTTAATTTAGATGCCAGAGTTACCAGAGGTAGAGACTGTCAGATTAGGTCTTGAGAAGCATGTCGTCGGTAAAACTGTACTCGCAACAAGTCAGCTTCATCCCCGAGCGCTTCGCGCAAATTCGCTTAATACGCTAAGAATCTTCAAAGGCGCAAAAATCAAAGCCGTAAAAAGACGTGGGAAATTTATGTGGCTGGAATTTGATCGGCCAGAAGTATTGGTTGCGCATCTTGGCATGAGCGGACAATTTAAAATCCAAAAAGTAGGGGCGGAGCAAGAGGCTCATTTACGGGCTAATTTCACGCTCTCAAACGGCCGCGAGATGCGCTTTATCGACCAAAGAACTTTTGGTTGGTTAGCCGTGGATCAATTAGTGGCAGGGATACCAACAATGGTTTCACATATTGCTAGAGATCCATTTGACCCAGATTTTAATAAACGGGAAATCGTAAAAGAGATTTCAACGAAGCGTGGCCAAATCAAGAAGGTGATTCTTGATCAAGAGGTAATTAGCGGAATTGGAAATATTTATGCAGACGAGGCTTTATGGAGATCAGGAATTCACCCCGAAACAATCGCCTCAGAACTTAGCTCAACGCAGATTCTAAATTTGATAACCGCTGCCACTAAAGTCATGCAACGCGCACTGGCAGCTGGCGGGACTTCATTTGATGAGCTCTATATCAATGTAAATGGCGAGAGCGGATATTTCGAAAGATCTTTGGCGGTTTATGGCCGTGAAGGTGAGGCATGTCGCAGAAGACCCAGATGTAGAGCGAAAATAATCAGAATTGCCTTCGCCAACCGCTCGTCGCGCCTCTGTCCAGCCTGCCAAACCCGATAGGTTTCTCGCGTGTATTTGAAGAGTCTGACCATCAAGGGCTTTAAGTCCTTCGCCTCTTCGACGACCCTACTTCTTGAGCCAGGCATCACCTGCGTGGTTGGGCCAAATGGTTCAGGTAAATCCAATGTGGTTGATGCAATCAGTTGGGTAATGGGTGAGCAAGGTGCAAAATCTCTCCGCGGCGGCAAGATGGAAGATGTCATCTTTGCTGGAACATCAGGACGCGCACCGCTTGGTCGCGCTGAAGTCTCTTTAACAATCGATAACTCTGATGGCTCTCTTCCAATCGATTACAGCGAAGTTACGATCTCAAGAATTCTCTTTCGTAATGGACAGAGCGAATATCAAATAAATGGTGAAGGAGTAAGACTCCTAGATATCCAAGAGTTGCTTTCAGATTCCGGTATTGGCCGCGAGATGCATGTGATTGTTGGACAAGGCCAGTTGGATGCCATTTTGATGGCAACGCCTGAGGAGCGCAGAGCTTTCATCGAAGAGGCAGCTGGTGTTCTCAAGCATCGCAAACGTAAAGAGAAGGCGCTTCGTAAATTAGATTCAATGCAAGCCAACATGGCGCGCGTGCAAGATCTAACTGTCGAATTGCGTAGACAATTAAAGCCACTTGGTAAGCAAGCTGAAGTTGCTAAGAAAGCTGCCACGATTCAAGCCGATCTACGTGACGTGAAGTTGAGATTGCTTGCAGATGATTACATCTCAATGAATAAAGTATTCAGCGCTGAAGTTGCAGACGAAAATGCGCTACGCGAACGTCGAGCAATTGTGGAAGCAGATCTCGAAGGAGTGCGCGCTCGCGAAGAGGCGCTAGATGCTGCGGCAGCATTTGAAGGCCCGCTACTTACAGAGGCGCAAGAGACTTACTACGCATTAACTGGAATTCGTGAAAAATTACGTGCAGTGGCAGCGCTTGCGCAAGAACGGACCAGATTCTTAACTCAAGATTCTGAAATTACAGCTGGCAGAGATCCTGAAGCGCTCGAAAACGAAGCAACAGTTTTAAGAAGTGAAGAGCAAGTATTAAGGGTTGGTCTAAACGCCAAGCAAGATGAGTTAAATCAATCTATTAATTCACTTCGGAATTTAGAGATTGAAGTTAAGGCAGAAGAGGATCGCATTGCTGCGATGCTCCGTGCCATTGCAGATCAAAGAGAAGGCACCGCCCGCCAAGAAGGCCATATCAAATCACTTGAAGCACGATTAGATGCGATGGCCCAAGAGATCACCCGTCTAACCAAAGCGCGAGATGATGCCCAGACTCGCGCTGCAAATGCGCAAGGCGAATATGCACAATTTGAATTAGAGATCGCAAGTGCAGATAGCGGTGAGATTGGGTTAGATACCCAATTTGAAAGCGCCAAAAACGCTCTGGCTAGCGCCAAGGAAGCTTTAGCTAAATTAAATGAGACCGAGCGAAATGCCGATCGAAAGCGCAATTCAATTGAATCAAAGTTAGAGGCGCTGAAATTAACTAGCCAAAATCGCGATGGATCATCTGCGCTCCTACATGATTCACGTGGAGTAAAACTTCTTGGTTCACTCGCTAGTTTGATCAATATTGATCCAGGTTTTGAACCTGCAGTAGCAGCGGCTTTGGGAAGTTTGGCAGATTCAGTTGTGGTTCAAGATTTAAATGCAGCTGTTATGGCTATCAATGCACTTCGAAATGAGAATTTGGGCCAAGCAGAAATCTTGGTCTCAAATCCAGCAGTGCTACGTGGTGCGCAAGTTCCAGATGGCCTGACCCCACTTCTTTCACACATTAGAAGCGAATCTATCGGATCTCTGCTAACTACTTTGCTTGGAAATGTGGCCGTGGCTGAAAGCGCAGAGCGCGCAGCGCAAATTCTTGCGACCCACTCCGATCGCTCTGAATTAGTCGTTGTAACTAAGGACGGAGATAGATTCACAAGCGCACAAGTTCGTGGCGGATCTAAAAATCGAAGCTCTTTGATTGAAATTCAATCATTAATCAACCAGCTACAAGATGAATTAGTCCAAGCAAACCACGAGTGCGAACGTTTAGCTTTTGAGATTCAGAATTCTTCACATTCTCTGGCAAACCGTCAGAGTGAATATGATTTAGCGCTCTCACGCCTTAATGATTCTGATGCCAGGATCTCCGCGCTAACTGAACAGTTAGCAGTCGCAGGACAGAACATTAAATCTGCAAATGCAGAAGTTGAACGCTTGAATATTGCGATTGCAGAAGCTGCAAACGAGCGCGTTGCAGACGAACGAGAACTTGAGATTGCAAAGAGCCAATTGGGTCAACATGTTGAGATTACCGAACCAGATCATTCACATGCCGAAGCGCTTCGTGAGAAGCTGACTTTGGTACGTAGCGCAGAAGTAGAGGCGCGACTTGCAGTAAGAACAGCAGAGGAACGCGTAAATTCAATTGCCGAGCGCGCTGCAAGTTTGGAAGCTGCAGCGCAGGCAGAGCGCGCGGCAAATGAGAATGCAATCGCAAGACGAGCAAATCGCGCAAAAGCTGCAGTGGTGTCGCAAGCAATTGGCGAAGCGGCTTATGAGACTTTGGTACATATAGAGCGATCAATCGCTAAAGCCGGAAGCGAACGTTCACGCTTAGAAGAATCAAAGCAACAGCGTGAAGGCGAAACCCTGGCAGTGCGTTCTAGAAACCGCGAGCTAACTCAAGAGCTAGAGCAATTAACCTCTAGCGTGCACCGCGATGAATTGGCTAGAAGTGAGCAACGTCTACGTATCGAAGCGCTGGCTCAGAAAGCGCTGGAAGAGTTTGGAATTGACGTTGAGACTCTACAGAATGAATACGGCCCTCATCGTGATGTCCCAACATTCATCGAAACCGATGATGGCCAAATTATCGAAGGCGAGCATGTTCCGTATCGCAGAGATCAACAAGAGAAACGACTATCACAGACAGAGAAGGCGCTT
The DNA here is from genome assembly GCA_964647945.1 of uncultured Actinomycetes bacterium. Taxonomy (GTDB): domain Bacteria; phylum Actinomycetota; class Actinomycetes; order Nanopelagicales; family Nanopelagicaceae; genus ZLKRG08. The sequence continues at coordinate 16,011 of CAZYJU010000005.1, forward strand.
AATCTCTTAGGAAAGATCAACCCATTAGCGCTTGAGGAGTACAACTCTGTTGAGGAGCGCTTAAAGTTCCTGACTGAGCAATTAGAGGATCTAAAGCGCACTAAGAAAGATTTACTCGATATCGTTAAAGAGGTCGACGATCGCGTTCAATCTATCTTCATGGAAGCTTATGAAGAGACCGCAAAACATTTCAAAGATATCTTCGAGCGACTCTTCCCAGGTGGCGAAGGTCGATTGATTCTTACCAACCCAGACGATTTATTAACAACTGGCGTGGACATTGAGGCGCGTCCACCAGGAAAGCGAATCAAGCGACTCTCCTTGCTTTCTGGTGGCGAGAAATCATTGACGGTTGTGGCTATGTTGGTAGCGATCTTCAAATCACGACCAAGTCCTTTCTACATCCTCGATGAGGTTGAAGCTGCGCTAGATGACGTCAATTTGCAGCGCTTGCTTGGGGTTTTAGAAGACTTACGTACCAACTCTCAATTGATCATCATTACCCATCAGAAGCGCACCATGGAGGTTGCGGATGCGCTTTATGGCGTAACGATGCGCGGTGATGGTGTCACGGAAGTTATCTCGCAAAGACTTCGCGAAACCGAAACTGCTTAAAATCAAAGTTTAAGTAAATGGGTCTTTTCAGAAAATTTGTTGAGAAGGTACTGGGCCAAAACGAGGCCAGAGATGCTGATTGGCAAGAGTTAACCGAAGAGTTATTGAAATCAGATTTAGGTCGCGAATTAACTGAAAGTATTGTAAATAGCGCTAAGAAATCTAAATTACCGCCAATAGACGCTTTAACAGAGGTTCTTTCAGCTTCATTATCAAAAGAAGATCGCGCTACCAAGCCGGGCGTAATCTTGATTGTCGGTGTAAACGGAACTGGAAAGACCACGTCAGCTGCAAAACTTGCAAAAGCGCTTCCGGGTAAGAGCGCACTTGCAGCGGCAGATACCTTTAGAGCTGCTGCGGTTGATCAACTCAAAACTTGGGGCGCGAAGATCGAGATTCCAGTTATTAGTAATGCCAGTAGCACCGACCCAGCAGCGGTAGTTTTTGATGCGACGAAATATTTCCTTGATAATCAATTAACCAATTTAATAGTGGACACTGCAGGTCGGTTACACAATAAAGCTGATTTGATGGCAGAACTTGGGAAAGTTCGCCGAGTGATCGAAAAGAGCGTGCCAGTTTCGGAAGTCTTATTAGTAATTGATGCGACGACTGGCCAAAACGGCTTAGCGCAAGCTGCGATCTTCACCGAGGCGGTGGAGGTTTCGGGGATTATCCTCACCAAGATGGATGGCTCGGCCAGAGGTGGCATCGCCTTGGCTATCGAGCATAAATTCAATATCCCGGTTAAATGGGTTGGTACCGGCGAAGCCGTTAACGATTTCGAAACATTTGATGCCAATGCTTACCTAAAAGGTCTGCTCTCTTAACACTTCTGTAACCACCCAAACAGAGAATTCACCTATCTCAGCGTCGAGCTTTGACCCTTACTGGGGCCATTTAAGACTTTAAAGATAGGTAAAAACATATGGATGTGGTTTTAAATAGCGGTGATACTGCTTGGGTATTGGCAAGCACCGCGCTGGTTTTATTGATGACACCTGGCCTTGCATTCTTCTACGGCGGCATGGTCAGAACTAAGAGCGTACTTAACATGATGATGATGTCATTTATAACTATCGGCATAGTTAGCGTGCTCTGGGTTTTCTATGGATATAACTGGACATTTGGTTACAAAGCTGATTCAGCATTTATTGGTGACTTTGGAATAAATGGAATCAGTAATCTTGAAACCTCGTTTGCGAATAATGGCGGGCTATATCCAATTCCGACTTACGTGTTTGCAGCTTTCCAATTGATGTTTGCAATCATCACGCCAGCATTGATCTCTGGAGCGATTGCTGATCGCACTAAGTTCACGACTTGGGCATTATTTGTAACAATCTGGGTCTCATTGGTTTACTTCCCAGTTGCGCACTGGGTCTTTGATTTTGGTGACAAGATTGGCGAAGAACTAAAGGGTGTTGGACTTCTTGCGGGCATGGGAGTTCTAGATTTTGCAGGCGGAACTGCAGTACATATCAATGCAGGCGCCGCAGGGCTAGCTCTAGCAATCGTGCTTGGTAAGCGAATTGGTTGGAGGCGTGAACCTATGCGTCCACATTCATTGCCACTGGTATTACTTGGTT
>CAZYJU010000005.1:18314-20839 GCA_964647945.1 uncultured Actinomycetes bacterium
GGTTGGAGGCGTGAACCTATGCGTCCACATTCATTGCCACTGGTATTACTTGGTTCTGGCCTACTTTGGTTTGGCTGGTTTGGATTTAATGCAGGTAGCGCACTTGGCGCAAATGGCATTGCGGGGCTTGCATTAATCAATACACAAGTTGCAACAGGTGGCGCACTACTTGGATGGCTATTGGTCGAGAAATTACGCGATGGACATCCAACTTCACTTGGCGCAGCTTCGGGAGCCGTTGCAGGTTTGGTTGCAATCACACCCGCATGTGCATTTGTTGAGCCATGGGCCGCGGTGGTAATTGGAATCTTCGCTGGTGCGATTTGTGCGCTAGCAGTGGGATTGAAATACAAATTCGGCTTTGATGATTCACTGGATGTAGTGGGAGTTCACTTGTTCGGTGGAATCTGGGGCTCACTTGCAATCGGACTCTTTGCGACCAAAACTGCAAATGAATTAGGTGGAGATGGGCTATTTAGTGGTGGTGGATTATCATTACTGGTGACGCAGACAATCGGCGTATTAATCGTGATGATCTACTCATTTGTAGTCACTTTCATAATTGGAAAAGTTCTGGATAAGACCATCGGATTTAGAGCAGATCGAAACGATGAGGTTTCCGGAATCGATTTTGCGGAACATCGAGAGACCGCGTATGAGTCATTGGTAGGAGCGAAGCTATGAAACTAGTAACGGCAATCTTAAAACCAGGCGCTATGGAATCAGTTAAGAGCGCACTCCAAGAGATTGGCATTAAAGGAATGACAGTCTCGGATGCATCTGGATTTGGTCGTCAAATGGGCCACACTGAGGTTTATCGTGGCGCTGAATACGTCGTAAATCTAATTCCAAAAGTTCGTCTTGAAATCATCGTTGATGATTCAGAAGTGAACACTGTGGTGGATGCAATCGTAAAGAGTGCGAATACTGGAAGCATTGGTGATGGCAAGGTTTGGGTCACACCAGTAGAAGAGATCGTTCGTGTTCGAACGGGCGAGCGGGGCGTTTCAGCAATTTAAGCTGATGGAGACTATGTGGTTGACGCACAGGTTAACCACATAGTTTCTACCCAATAGAATTACTGTCTTATGTTTGAAGGTCTAACATCCCGATTTGGCTCGGCGCTCTCGAAACTTCGAAGCCGCGGCAAGCTATCCAATTCGGATATTGAAGATACCTTTGAAGAGATCAAAGCAGCGCTAATTGATGCCGACGTTGCTCTGGAAGTAGTAGAGCAATTTGTAGAGAACACAAAGACCAGTTCTCTCGCGCTACTTGAAAATTTGCAGGCAGGCACCAATCAAGCGCAAGCAGTATTCGATTTAATACATAAAGAGCTGGTCGATATTCTCGGCGGCCAAGCGCGCAGAATCAGATTCGCCAAGAATCCACCAACTGTAATCATGTTGGCAGGTTTGCAAGGTGCAGGTAAGACAACCTTGGCTGGAAAGTTAGCTAAGTATCTGAAGGAGCAAGGCAATACTCCGCTCCTAGTTGCATCTGATTTACAAAGACCCAACGCAGTAACGCAATTGCAAGTTGTCGGCGAACAGGTATCGGTACCGGTCTTTGCGCCGGAGCCAGGCAATGGTGTTGGCGATCCAGTTAAAGTCGCCAAATCTGGTTTAGATTTTGCAAAACAGAAGTTATATAACATCGTGATTGTCGATACCGCTGGTCGACTAGGTATTGATCAAGAGTTGATGAATGAAGCGATCGCAATTAGAGATGCGATCAATCCTGATGAAATCCTCTTTGTAGTAGATGCGATGATCGGACAAGACGCAGTGCGTACCGCTAACGCTTTTAGTCAAGGAGTTGGCTTTGATGGCGTAGTACTTACTAAATTAGATGGTGATGCTAAAGGTGGCGCTGCACTTTCGATCGCAAAATTAACTGGTAAACCAATTCTCTTTGCATCCACCGGTGAAAAGCTCGAGGACTTCGATACTTTCTATCCAGATCGAATGGCATCTCGCATCCTTGGTATGGGAGATGTCGCTACGTTGGCAGAGCAAGCTAAGAAAGCGCTAGACACCGAAACCACCAAGAAACTAGAAGAGAAATTTGTTAAAGGCGAAGATTTCACCTTAGAAGATTTTCTTGATCAATTACAAGGAATCTCAAAGATGGGTTCGATGTCAAAGATTCTAGGAATGATGCCAGGAATGAATTCAAATGCTGCGCAGATGAAGAAGCAGATGGCAAATATCGATGATACCGAGATCATCAAATCCACTGCGATAGTGCAATCAATGACTCCGGCAGAACGTCGAGATCCCAAGATTTTAAATGGCACTCGTCGTGCACGCATTGCTAAAGGAAGCGGTCGACAGGTCTCCGAAGTTAATAATTTGGTTGATCGATTTACTCAAGCGCAGAAGGCGATGAGAGTGATGCGAAGCGGTGGATCTCTACCCGGAATGCCACCAATGCCGGGTCTGCCAACGCCAAAGCCACAAATGGTTAATAAGAAGAAATCTCGAAGCGGTAATCCTGCAAAACGAGCCGCTGAAGAGCGTAAT
>CAZYJU010000006.1:0-2563 GCA_964647945.1 uncultured Actinomycetes bacterium
ACTTGGCGCGCTCTAATTCCTTCAAATGTTGGATTGGTTCCGATTGAAATTGCAGCAGGCCACTTTTGATTTTCAACTTCCAACCAGCCGGCATAGATGCCATCAGCTGGAATCGTCCAATTGCCACTTAGGCCTAAGTTTGCAGTTGGATAACCGATCTCACGGCCTCGTTTCTCACCGTGAACCACTATGCCTTCAAGAGTGAATTTATGTCCAAGTAAGAGATTTGCAAGTTGGATATCGCCTTCAAAGATTAAATTGCGGATTCGGGTAGATGAGATCACGCCATTGCTCTCTTGCAAATTATGAACTTCGACTTGGAAACCATAGTTTCGAAGATCTTCCGCTTTACCTTTGGCGCCTTTTCCGTAGGTGAAGTTGGTGCCGACTACCACTGCTTTGGCCTCTAGTTGATTGATCAGTACTGAGTTCACAAATTGCTCAGGTTCTAGATTGGCAAACTCTTTATCAAAATCGATTACTACAACTGCATCTGCGCCATGCTTAAGTAGCAAGTTGATTCGAGCTTCCAATGAAGTTAAATGGGTGGGCGCTTTATCCGGCGCAAAGAGCGTGGTTGGGTGTGGTTCGAAAGTCATCGCAATAACTGGATTGCCGAACTTCTGCGCATCTTGCAATAGTTGTTGATGGCCAACATGAACACCATCAAAGTTACCGATTACGACGGTACCGCCTTTGATGGGCGTTGGTTTCCAGGAGAGGCGCATTTAACTATTTTACAAAGACCGTAAAGGGCTTTGCGCTCCCCTCTTTATCTTCAAGTAGCGCAGATAAGGAACCATCTGGTGCGATTCCCGCCACGATTCCTGATACGCCAGTTGCCTCTAAATTGCGACCGAATTTAAGTTGTGAAACTTCTGCATCAGTTAAATTGCGGGGCGTAAACAACTTTGCCGCAACTTCTGCGATATCTAGAACTTTTCCAGCCATCGATAGATCGAAAATACCTACTTGGGTGCGGCGAAGCGCAGTTAAATGGCCACCACAATCACGGGCAATCGCACGGATGTAAGTGCCGGCGCTACAGGTAACGGAGATATCAACTTCATCACCACGGATTTCGTTAATTTTCAATTCGTAGATTTCTACTTCGCGAGCCGGAATATCTACCTCGACGCCTTCGCGAACCAAATCGTATGCACGTTTACCATCGATTCGAATTGCTGAGACCTTTGAGGGCTTCTGCATGATCTTGCCACTCTGTTTTGCAAATGCAGCAGGGATATCGTTTGGTATTTCGGTTGTTCCGATTACTTCGCCCTCTTTATCATCGGTGGAAGTTAATACGCCAAGCTTTACAGTGGCATCGTATTTTTTAACACCGGCAGTTATATATTGAAGTAACCGTGTGCCATCTCCGACACCTAACACCAAAACACCAGTTGCCATGGGATCTAATGTGCCGGCATGGCCGATTTTTCGAGTGTTTAGATCTTTTCTTGCCTTTGCAACTACATCATGGCTGGTAACTCCGCCAGGTTTATCTACAACTAAAAAACCGTTACTCACGTGGCTTTGGTTGTTTATAGGCATCTTCAACTACAGGCTTCGCCTTCTCTGCCAAATGTGCAATCTCTTCGTCATGCTTTCTGATTTCAGAGAGGAGTGATTCCATCTGTTGTGCAGCCTCTGGCAGCGCATCGCTAAAAAATTCCAAAGTCGGAGTGATGCGAGTACCTAATTCGTGGCCCACTGCAGAGCGAAGTAAACCTTTTGCAGATTCGAGAGCTGCTTTGGTTTTAGCTTGCTGGTCATGATCGCCAAATACGGTGTAGAAAACTGAAGCGTTCTGGAGGTCGCCAGTTACGCGCACATCAGTAATCGTGACAAATCCAAGACGCGGATCTTTTACTTTATTCTCTAAAGTACTTGCCACTACAACTTTTATGCGGTCTGCGACCTTCTCAGAACGAACGGACATTTAGGCACGCTTCTTTTCCTGCATCTCGAAGACTTGAACAATGTCTCCGATCGCGATCTCTTTATATCCAACGCCGATACCGCACTCGTAACCCTCACGGACTTCGGTGGCATCCTCTTTAAATCGCTTCAAAGAATCGACCGTTAGATTATCTGCAATCACAGATCCGCCACGAAGCACACGAGCCTTTGCGTTGCGTCGGATGATGCCATCTTGAACGACAGAACCTGCGATCAAGCCAGCCTTAGATGACTTGAAGATCTCGCGAACTTCTGCGTTACCGATAACTACCTCTTCGTACTCAGGCTTCAACATACCCTTGAGTGACAATTCGATATCTTCGATTGCTTTGTAAATAACTGAGTAGAAGCGAACTTCCACACCTTCGGCATCTGCATATTGCGCAGTTGCAATTTCAGGTTTTACGTTAAATCCGATTACGACTGCAGTTGAAGCTGAAGCCAAAGTGATATCGGACTTGGTGATTGCACCGACGCCGCGGTGAATAACGCGCAGATCAACTTCTGCTCCGACATCAAGCTGCATCAGCGCATCTTCTAGCGCTTCGACCGAACCAGATACGTCGCCCTTGATGATCAAGTTCAGAGTAGAGATCTTGGA
>CAZYJU010000006.1:2663-6108 GCA_964647945.1 uncultured Actinomycetes bacterium
ACACCACGTGCATCATCGTCAGCTACTGCACGTAAATCAATTGCAGCATCTGCAGTCAAAAGGATTGCATCAATAAGTTCGTTGATGCCTTTACCAGCTTTAGCTGAGACATCTACGAAGATGGTATCTCCGCCGTACTCCTCTGCGATCAAGTTGTATTCGGTTAATTGCTGACGCACCTTTGCAGGGTTAGCGTCCTCTTTATCAACCTTGTTAACTGCGACCACGATTGGGACATCGGCTGCTTGCGCATGGTTAAGCGCTTCAATGGTCTGAGGCATCACGCCATCATCTGCCGCTACAACTAGCACTGCGATATCGGTGACTTTGGCACCGCGAGCGCGCATTGCGGTAAACGCTTCGTGGCCTGGAGTATCGATAAATGTGATTGCGCGGTTGATGCCATCATGGTCATGATGAATTTGATAAGCGCCAATGTGCTGAGTGATTCCGCCGGCTTCTGTTTTGATAACTTCAGTTTGGCGAATCGCATCAAGCAATCTGGTCTTACCGTGATCTACGTGGCCCATCACCGTTACAACTGGTGGACGTGCCTCTAGATTCTCTGCATCTAGATCTTCAAGCTCTGCACCTAAATCGATATCAAATGATTGCAAGATCTCACGATCTTCATCTTCAGGTGAGACGATCTGGATTACATATCCAAGTTCGCTGCCAAGAATTGCGAAGGTGTCATCATCAACTGATTGAGTAGCAGTAACCATCTCGCCTAGCTGAAATAGCGCCTGAACTAACTGCGCAGCATCGCAATTTATGCGCTCTGCAAAATCTGATAGAGATGAACCGCGGCGCATACGAATGACAGTTGAACCATCACCGCGTGGAACCTTTACGCCACCAAGAGTTGGCGCTTGCATGTTCTCGAAATCATCACGCAACGCTTTCTTACTCTTTTGTTTATTACTCTTCTTTGATCCGCCTTTACCAAATGCGCCAGCGGTATTACCGCGACCACCTGGACCTGGACGACCGCCTTGTCCTGGACGACCTGCAAAACCTGGACGTTGTGCACCTGGTGCACCAGTTCCACCTGCACCACCTGGTTTATATGGAGAACCACCTGGTGCGCCACCTGGTCTTCCACCTTGTTGTGGACGCGCTGCAAAACCTGGACGTTGTCCGCCGGGACCACCTTGTTGTGGTCGTGCTGCAAAACCTGGACGCTGTCCGCCTGCAAAACCAGGTCCACCTGGACCACCAGGTCTTCCACCAGGACGTGGTTGTTCACCTGGACGAATTGGTCTTGGTGGACGTTGTGGTGGACGTGGCATGCCAGTTCCAAATGGATTATTTCCTGCAGAACGTTGTGGCGGACGTGGCATCGCCGGAGTACCGAATGGATTATTTCCACCAGGACGAGCTGGCGCTGCTGGTGGTTTTGGAAGATTAGGTTGCGTCGTAGATGTTGGTCGCGCTGCAGGTTTTGGTTCGACTGCTTTAAGCGCTTCTAAATCAACGCCAAGTTCTGCTGCGAGTTCTGCTGCGAGTTTATGATCAATCTTTTCATCGCCTGCATCGCCATCTTTCTTCTTTGGCGCAGCTTTTTTAGCAGCCGCTTTTTTGGCAGGCTTCTTCGCCTCTTCTGCCTCAGCAGCTGGTTTGGCATTTGGGAATGCTTCAATCAAACGACGCGCAACTGGCGGTTCGATTGTTGATGAGGCGCTCGTTACGAACTCGCCCATCTCTTTTAACTTAGCAAGGACAACCTTGCTCTCCATACCGAGTTGTTTTGCTAACTCGTGTACACGGACTTTTGCCACTTTTCTCCTTCGTGGTCTCCGTGCACTTTTACACGCGGAAACCTAGTTACTACACCTCATAGTTGTGCGGTGCTCATTAGCGTGTCATTTTCTTTCAATTCCTTTGAATGATTCCGTTAAGAATCGGTGGTCAATCGGTGATTTGAACGAGGTGAAGTCTAGCAGTCGTTATTGCGCTGGGCTATCCGAGTGAATATCGATGCGCCAACCCGTCAATCTTGCAGCCAGGCGTGCATTCTGGCCATCTTTTCCGATAGCGAGCGATAGTTGGTAATCCGGAACCACAACTTTGGCACTTCGCGCTGCTTCATCGACAACTTCAACGCTTGATACCTTCGCTGGAGCAAGCGCGTTAGCTACATAAACTGCTGGGTCTTCGGAGTAATCGACGATATCGATCTTCTCGCCATGTAACTCCTCCATTACTGCTCTGGCGCGTGCACCCATCGGGCCGATTAACGCACCCTTTGCAGATACTCCTGCACGGTGTGAACGGACTGAGATCTTGGTGCGATGTCCAGCTTCGCGCGCAATTCCAATGATCTCGACAATGCGATCTTTAATCTCTGGAACTTCCAGTGCAAAAAGTTGTTTTACCAACGCAGGATGAGAACGCGAAAGCGTGATCTCAGGTCCACGCATTCCTTGTTTAACATCGACAACGAAACATTTAATGCGATCACCATGTTCAAATCGCTCTCCAGGCACCTGCTCTTGCGGCGGAACTTTGCCTTCGGTGCGACCTAGATTTACATAAATCATCTTGGTATCTCGACCTTGTTCGACAGTTCCAGAGATGACATCGCCAACATTTGTCGAGAGCTCCCCGACGATTGCGGCATCTTTACTCTGACGCATATATTGCTTGATGGCTTGGCGCGCGGTTGCAGTTGCAACTCGGCTAAATGATTCATTGCGGTCTTGGACTTCGCCGATGCGATCGCCAGTTTCGGAAAATACCGGAACAAAGATTTGAATCTCGCCAGTCTCGCGATCTAGATGCGCACGCGCATGTTCAAGTGCATGATCTGTGTGATTGTAGGCAGCAAGCACCGCAGCTTCGATTGCAACAATCAGCGCATTAAGTGACATCTCTTTTTCGGTGGTGAGCGCTTGAAGCGCTTTCATATCGACATGCATATTTAGCGCTCCTTACTCTTGGATTCTTTTTGATTGGTATTTTTTTGATTGGATTCTTTTCGGTTAAATTCCACTTCGATAATCGCACGTTTTACATCTGCATAATCAATAGGGCCATTATCTAAAGTCGCTTGGTTCTCATCAGCAGACAAGATTCGGGCTTTGAAAACTTCGCCATCGTTCTTTGTCACTTTGACTAAGCGATCTACATTCTTTCGCCAGTGGCGCGGCGCAGTTAGTGGGCGGTCTACGCCAGGAGAGGTGACTTCTAATGTGTAAGGGGTTTCGCCCATGAAACGCGCGCCATCCATGACTTCGCTGATGGTGCGACTTGCTTCAGTTACTTGATCTAGATTTAAGCCGGTCTCGCTATCGACAATGATGGTTACGAATCGATGTTTACCGGGAGTTTGTACCTGTACCTCTTCAAGAACCAGCCCAGCTGAAGTTACCAAGGGGTCTAACAGTTCGAAGATTTGATCTCTTAATGCCATTTTTAATTTCCTATTTTTACTTGTTTTTAA
>CAZYJU010000006.1:6208-12029 GCA_964647945.1 uncultured Actinomycetes bacterium
GCCAACTTTTGCAATTAATAGCGCAGTCATCAATAAGAAGACCTTGCGAACTAATGGCGAGCCACCTTTTAGCGCAACTCGCGCGCCAAGAGTTGATCCCAAGACATTGAAGAAAGCTAAAGCAGCCCCAATCGCCCAGAGAATTGCTCCCTCGTTTGCGAAGATGATTAACGCTGCCAGATTGGTTGCAACATTTGTGAACTTTGCGATTGCAGATGCTGTTAAGAATGCATAACCCAATGCGCCAACTAGCACTGCCATCAAGAATGTTCCAGTACCTGGGCCAAAGATGCCATCATAAAAACCGATACCGGCACCAGAAATTGCAGCTAACTTGTAATTTAAAGTTGGCGCTTCCTCGTGACCAAGTTTTGGATTTAGCGCGGTGTAAATAAAGATCACAACGAGCGCTATTAAAACCAAGACTCGCAAACTTTCGGTAGGGATCTTGGAGGCCAAAGTAGCGCCACCAAGTGAGCCCAGAAATGCTGGAAGCGCCATTGCAATCAGAATCTTCTTGTCTAACTGCAGCCCTTTGCGATAGCGAAAAGCAGCGTTGGTGGTTCCGAAGATAGATGCAAATTTATTGGTGCCAAGTGCAGTAATTACTGGCTTATCGCTTAAACCAACTAATAGCGCTGGTAATTGAATTAAACCTCCGCCACCTGCGATGGCATCAAAGAAACCGGCGGTGAAAGCAGCAGCGCAGAGAAACTCAATCACGAGAAGAGTTTGACGATTTCGTCAACGGCCTCTTCTACTTTTGCTTCACACTTCTCTGCTGTTGCACGGATACGAATCTCGATCTTGCCTTCAGCTAGCCCTTTTCCGACAATCACAATAACTGGATTACCGATCAATTCGGCATCCTTGAATTTAACTCCGGCAGATGGATCACGACGATCATCTAACATCACAGTGATGCCTTGCGCCTCTAACTCTTTTGCAATCTCTTCAGCTTTATCAAATGGCGCATCTTCTTTTCCGGTTGCAACCACATGCACCATTGCAGGTGCGATCTCGGCGGGCCAGCAAAGTCCAAGTTCATCTGCGGTCTGCTCTGCGATTGCAGCTACCGCACGCGAAACACCGATTCCGTAAGAACCCATGGTGACAATTTGCGACTTACCGTTTTGATCTAAGACCGTAAGGTTTAACGCTTCGGCATATTTACGACCTAATTGGAAGATATGGCCAATTTCAATTGCACGATCGATTACCACTTCGGTAGCGCACTCTGGGCAGCTATCTCCTGCGCGAACTTCAGCGGCTTCGATGTAACCATCGACTTTGAAATCGCGATCTGCCACCACGTTGCGCGCATGGCAATCTCTCTTGTTTGCACCGGTTACCCAGGCAGTACCTGGTGCGATCCTTGGATCTGCAAGCAATGTGATGCCATTTGCTTTGGCATCTTGTGGCCCGATGTATCCCTTAACTAGCTTCGGGAACTTCTTGAAATCATCTTCCTCAAAGATTCGAATCTCATTAGCGCCAGCTAGGTTTGCTTCGACGCGCTTTAGATCAACTTCGCGATCGCCAGGAACCAAGATTGCATATGGCTTCTCATCGACCATCAGCATGATGTTCTTTAAGGTATCGCTTGCTTGATAGCCCCCACCATTCTCCTTTGGAAACTTCTTATTTAATAGCTCTACCAGTGAATCAATGGTTGGCGTATCTGGAGTATCTAAAACTTCCATCGCTGGGAAATTTCCATCGCCAGGTTTGACGATAGTTTTCATCGCTTCCACGTTTGCGGCATAGCCACACTTTGGGCAGAGCACATATGTATCTTCGCCAGTTGAGCATGGCGCTAAAAATTCCTCGGACTTTGAGCCGCCCATCGCGCCGGCCATCGCGCTTACGATGTTGTATTTCATGCCAAGGCGATCAAAAGTTTTGATGTATGCATCGCGGTGCTTTTGATAAGAAACTTCAAGTCCAGCATCATCAACATCAAATGAATAAGAATCTTTCATCACAAATTCACGGCCGCGGATGATGCCAGATCTCGGCCTTGCTTCATCGCGATATTTTGTCTGGATCTGATAAATCGAAAGTGGCAGATCTTTGTAAGATGAATATTCGCCCTTAACCATCAAGGTAAACATCTCTTCGTGGGTTGGTCCTAAAAGATAATCTGAACCTTTACGATCTTGAAGGCGGAAAAGATTTGGGCCATATTCAGTCCAGCGGTTGGTTGCTTCATATGCATCTTTTGGAAGTAGCGCTGGAAAGTGCACCTCTTGAAAGCCTGCTGCATCCATCTCTTCGCGGATGACTTTTTCAACATTTCGAAGTGCAATTACTCCAAGTGGTAACCATGAGAAAATTCCAGCCGCTATTGGCCTTACATATCCTGCGCGAACTAATAATTTATGCGAAGTTACTGTGGCATCAGCTGGATCATCACGCAAGGTACGCAAAAAGAGCGTTGACATTCGAAGCATTATTTAATTTCCACCGATGGTTCGCCGCTTGCTACTCCGGCTGCTTCCATCTCCTCGCCAAGTCGTAACGCTTCTTCAATTAAAGTTTCAACGATCTGCGCCTCTGGCACAGTTTTAATGACTTGGCCTTTAACGAAGATCTGTCCTTTGCCGTTACCTGATGCGACACCTAAATCAGCTTCGCGCGCTTCGCCAGGTCCATTAACAACACAACCCATAACTGCAACGCGAAGTGGCACGGTCATGCCCTCTAGCCCTGCTTGAACTTTCTCTGCCAATGTATAGACATCAACTTGTGCACGGCCACACGATGGGCAAGAGACGATCTCTAATTTCCGTTGGCGAAGTCCGAGTGATTCCAGAATTCCAATTCCGACTTTAACCTCTTCTACCGGTGGTGCGGACATTGAGACTCGAATGGTGTCGCCGATACCTTCTGCAAGCAGTACACCAAATGCCGTTGCTGATTTGATGGTTGCTTGGAAGGTGGGCCCTGCTTCGGTTACACCTAAGTGCAATGGGTAATCACAGCGTTCTGCCAGCAATCGATAAGCCTTAATCATCGTTACTGGATCATGATGCTTTACTGAGATCTTAAAGTTGGTGAAGTCGTGCTCTTCAAATAGCGATGCTTCCCACAGCGCAGATTCAACTAACGCCTCTGGGGTTGCCTTGCCATATTTCTGCAACAACCTTGGATCTAAAGAGCCTGCATTAACTCCGATACGAATCGGCGTATTTGATTCTTTAGCAGCTTTAGCAACCTCTTTAATGCGATCATCAAATTGTTTGATGTTGCCAGGATTTACTCGAACGGCAGCGCAACCAGCATCGATTGCGGCAAAGATATATTTCGGCTGGAAGTGAATATCAGCAATTACCGGTATCTGTGACTTTTTCGCAATCTGTGCAAGTGCATCAGCATCATCTTGCGACGGAACTGCCACGCGCACTATCTGGCAACCAGAAGCGGTTAGCTCTGCGATCTGCTGCAGAGTTGAATTTACATCTGCAGTTAAAGTGGTGGTCATAGATTGCACTGAGACTGGGTAGTCGCTACCGACGCCGACGCTACCAACCATTAACTGCTTGGTCTTACGGCGCGGTGCCAGAGTTGGTAATGAAGGAATACCCAGATCAACCATGGGCTTATTCTGCCCTATTTACAGCGATCTCCTACAAATTCAGATTAACTGGATTGACGATGTCGGCTATGAGTAAGAGCACGGTGAGCGCAACAAGTATCACAAAAACCGCGATTGTGATTGGAGTCAATTTATTTATATCAATTGGGGCTGGTTTTTCACGACCACGCAATTTGGCATATCGATATCTAATTCCATCTGCAGCAGCAACTGCCATATGTCCGCCATCTAATGGCAATAAAGGCAGAAGATTAAAGATTCCGACGAAAATGTTGAGAGATGCGATCATCAATAAGAAGATCGCAATTTGATTGTTAATTGGTAGTGAGGTGCTGCTGGTGATATCGCCAGATGCTCTAGCCACTCCCACAATACCTACCGGCCCATTTGGATCTCTTGGTTTTTCACCGAATGTCTCGCTGACTAAATTTGGAATCATGCTTGGAAGCTTTATTAATGCTTTTACTGATTCGCGAATCATGTACCAAGTAATCGCACCAGAATCTTTGATCGCAGTAAAGACTGGCTGGCGGAAAGTCGCATCTTCTAGAGCCATGCCAACGAAGGAATAGGTAAAGCCTTCAATTGTTCGATTAACTGGCGTAACGCTTAAATCAATATTCTGGCCATCGCGTTCGACGGTAAAGGTGAAGGTCTTGCCTGGGTTCTGTCTAATCTGTAGCAAATCTGCTGAGAAATTATTGCCATTGGTCTTCTTGCCGTTGATAGCAACAATCTTGTCACCTGCTTGCAAACCTGCCTTAACAGATGGTGAGACTGGATCGGTAGTTTTGCAAACATCAGTAGCAGATACACATGGCACGATCTCTTTGATGGTTGAAGATAATGATTGCGCGCCAATACCAGCCAGAGTTATAAAAATCATCAGAAATCCGAGGATGAAATGGCTGGCAGATCCCGCACCTAAGACCACTAACTTGCGCGGTGTTGATGCAATTACGAATGCGCGGTGCGCTTCACCTTCTGGTAGCGGATCATGAATCGTCATGCCTTCAATGCGGCAATAACCACCTGCCGGAATTGCTTTAAGCCCAAACTCGGTCTCTCCCCTAACGGTAGACCAGATTCGCTTTCCGAAACCTAAGAAGAATTCAGTGACTTTCATGCCGTAACGCTTGGCAAAGTAATAGTGGCCAAATTCGTGCACCATCACCGAAAAGAGCAATGCAAATACAAAGAGCAAGATACCTACGATTTCCAAGGAACCCTCCTGCGTAAAACTACTTATGTACCTGCCTCTGAGATGGCAATACTCTCATGCCTTCGGTAAACTTGAAAAATGAACGTGCCACAAGAGCGCAAAGTTGTTACCGAAATCCCAGGACCTAAGTCACAGGCAATTATCAAGCGTCGAAATGATGCGGTTTCAGCATCACTTGGTATGGCACTTCCTGCAGTGATCACAAACGCTGCTGGCGGAATCTTGTTAGATATCGATGGCAATCAAATCATCGATATGGGCGCAGGTATCGCAGTAGTAAATGTTGGAAATAGCGCACCTGCAGTTGTTAAACGAGTGCAAGAACAAGTTGCTTCATTTACACACACCTGTTTCATGGTTGCGCCTTACGAGGGTTACATCGAAGTTTGCGAGAAGCTAAACGAATTAACTCCAGGAAATTTCAAGAAGAAGAGCGCGCTCTTTAACTCTGGCGCTGAAGCTTTGGAGAATGCCGTGAAGATTGCACGCCACTACACAAAGCGCCAAGCAGTTGTGGTCTTCGAGCATGGTTATCACGGTCGCACCAACTTAACGATGGCGATGACTGCAAAGAACATGCCATACAAAGAAGGCTTTGGCCCATTTACCCCTGAGATCTATCGCATGCCGATGGCATATCCATATCGTTCAGAGGGCAACGTCGATCATGTGCTTGATGAAGTGATTCATAAGATTGAAAAAGAGATTGGCGCAAAGAATGTTGCTGCCATCGTCATCGAACCAATTCAAGGTGAAGGTGGATTTATCGTGCCACCGAAGGGTTTCCTACCTGGGCTTGCCAAGTTCGCAAAAGATAACGGTGCGCTATTTATCGCCGATGAAGTTCAAACAGGCTTTGCGCGTACCGGACAGATGTTTGCATCTGAAGATGAGGGCGTTGAACCAGATTTGATCACCACCGCTAAAGGCATCGCAGGTGGTTTGCCGCTTGCTGCAGTCACAGGGCGCGCCGAAGTTATGGATGAGATTCATCCATCTGG
>CAZYJU010000006.1:12129-15128 GCA_964647945.1 uncultured Actinomycetes bacterium
GTGCTTTTCTTAACTGCAGGTACTTATGGAAATGTGCTTCGCTTCTTGCCACCGCTTGTAATCAGCGATGAGCTTGTAAAGGATGCGATGAGCGTTCTTGATGATGCTTTTGCAAATGTTAAATAATTTAGCGATCTAGCAAGTTTCTAGTTGGGTTGTAAGTTCCGCCCTTTTTACGTAAAGCAATCGCACTTAACGCTTCCAGCACCACGCGATTAGCCAAGATTGCAGTGATATCTGCGCTATCAAATGGTGGTGCAACTTCGACGATATCAACGCCGACAATCGGTAATTCAAAACAGATTCTTCTTACAGCTTCTAATAATTCACGTGAAGTCATTCCACCCGGTTCTGGTGTACCAGTTCCTGGAGCCATTCCTGGATCCACTACATCAATATCTACAGATAAGAAGACTCCATCGCAACCATCAGTTAAAGTTGCAAAGGATTCATCTAATACTGTCTTTAATCCTCGGTGATGAATTTCGGTCATCTCGTAAGAGCGCATTCCTTGATCGCGCATCCAATTTAGCGTTGCATCATCTGGCCAGTAACCTCGAAGACCTAACTGCAAGAAGCGATCACCACGTACATGTCCATTCTCAATCAATCTACGCATTGGAGTCCCGTGACCTACCAACGCTCCCCATTGATCTGCACCGGTATCTGCATGTGCATCAAAGTGAATCATTGAGATCTTGCCCTTGCCACGATGATTGGCAATTCCTGCCACATCGGCAGATGCAATTGAGTGATCTCCACCTAAAACAACTGCAATCGCGCCTGCTTTAGATATTTTTTCAGTGGCATCAGCTAACTTCTTTAACGAACCTTCGAGATCTCCACCATTCATTATCAAATCGCCAGCATCTAAGACTTTAAGATCTTTTAGGCCATCAGTTCGTAGCGCTAAATGAGGACGTTCGCCATCATGAGGTAGATAATCCCCCATACGAATTGCTTGCGGACCAAACTTGGCACCACTTCTATGTGAAGTTCCAGAATCAATCGGCGCACCAATAATTACGACATCAGCGCCTTTGAATGTCTCTGGCTTATCTAAATCGCATTTTTCAATTCCAAGAAAGGTGAAGTCCGGGCCATACATATTGCCGTAGTTGGTCATGAAACAAGTATATATCTGTTGATTTCAAGCAAGTCCTAACTTATACCGTTTTACCGGTGGCAAAATGAAGCTGTTTCCGAAAACAAAATACCTATTACTTACTGTCTTTAACTCGAGAAACTCGAATCGTGTCTCCAATTTTAGAACTAGAAATTACTTGGAAGGTGATTCCATCTGATTGGATTTTTTCTCCACGAGTGATTGTTTCAAGGGTCTGACCTTCTCGTTTTGTACCTTTGTTCCCCAAAACTGTAATTATTCCCTCGTCATCTCCCTTTGAAACATCTACTCGATAGACGATTGCCCCAATCTCATCTTTGCGCAATTTGTCATATTTAGAAGATCGGCGCACTTCTAAAAATAGGGCCTGTAAAGAGTTAATTCTAACTATTAGGACTTTTGGCCTTGAAGAGTTCGAATTGATCGGCGTGATCAACACTTGTTGTCGTTTAAGCAAATCTTTAGATAAGCAAATTACTTCATTATCGTTTAACCAACTCAATAGAAATCTATGCCAACCTATGAATTCTGGAACTGAAGTACCTCCATTGCCCATCAGATCCCAAATTGCTCCCGGACCGCCATCCCTCTGGAAATATGGATGAGTAATTCCTAGTACATGTCCAATTTCATGTGCATAAAAGCTCCATCCAGATCCAGGGCTATTGAAATTTTCTAATTTATTTTTACCAATCCAAATGGCACTTGAGAAATTGCGTTCGTTTGAGCTAAAAGATTCTGCGCCACCAACCATAGCCCCGCTGAAAAGAATTGTTTTTGTATCTCTAGGCGGTACTACAGTAACAAATTGGTATGAAGTGAAATCAATTGATTCATCAGCAGCATTTATTGCATCTTGAATCAAACCTCTGGTATCACCTTGGCCATCACGCACAATTTTGTATGATGAAGAATCCTTATTGATTCTAAATACTGTACCTGGAACGTCAAAAACAAAATTTGCCCTGCCATAGCTTTGGTTTTCTAGGAATTTCTCAGCCTCTTTTGAAAAATTTACTTGAAAATCGCTTACAAGTTGCGGACTTTTGTTGTCAGGAAAATCAACATGAATCACCACTGAGCGAATCAGACCCAAAGAAGTTGTTAAAGCGGGATCTCTTGGAAAACCAGGGCTTAATGATTGCTGATAATTCTTAGGAATTTTACATTCGTTTACATTTAAAGATTTAACTTGAATTGCATTCGCACTCATTGGAATACAAAGCAATGTGAATAATAATAAGAAAATCTGGGTTTGGAATTTAGTTCCTGACAACATCAATATAAACGCTTAATCTAGGTGCTAAAAAGTTCATGCACGTTGCCGCTTTCTGCCCACAAATTGACCAGCAATCACAATTGCCAGAGCGATAAAGAACATCAAAGATCCAATTACGTTGGCTTGAGGCGGAATACCACGAGCGCTAGATACGTACACGAACTTGGGAAAGGTCATCATGGTGCCGGAGTTGAAGTTTGTAATAATGAAATCATCAAATGAAAGACTGAATGCAAGTAAGGCTGCGCCTGCAATACCTGGCATTACCAGAGGCAAAGTTACGCGACGGAAAGTTTCGAACTCGTTTGCATAGAGATCCATCGCTGCTTGTTCGAGCCTTGGATCTAAAGATGCAATACGAGCTTTTACCGTGACCACCACAAATGAGATGCAGAACATGATGTGTGCAATCACTGTGGTTAGGAAACCTGGGTTAACGCTAAGAGATAGGAACATGGCAAGTAGCGAAGCACCTAAAACAATCTCGGGAGTGGCCATTGGAAGGAAGATCAAAAGATTTGTAGTTGAGCGACCTTTAAATGAATGGCGACCAAGTGCAAAAGCAATCAGAGTGCCAAGAATCGTGGCGAAGAA
>CAZYJU010000006.1:15228-19498 GCA_964647945.1 uncultured Actinomycetes bacterium
AAGATCAAGATGGCAGCCATCAACATAAATGAGAGAGCAGCAGCCGTTGGGTAATCGACAACTCGGAAGAATTTAGAGTCAATTACATTTCCAAGCATCTTGGTCTGTGGGTTACCCAGAATTGCGGCATTGATGTAATCGCCTGCCGCTGGAATAAAGGTTAAAAGAGTTCCCGCAACCACTCCAGGTAGAGAGAGCGGGAATGTAACTTTGCGGAAAGTTGTAAAGGAATTGGCATATAGATCACCTGATGCTTCAAGAGTTCTTGGATCTATACGTTCAAGCGATGCATAGAGCGGCAAAGTCATGAATGGTAAGAAGTTGTAAGTCATGCCCGCAACTACTGCGACCGCAGAGGCGGTAAGTGTGGTTGTCGGCGATATCAAATTTAGCGATTGCAATGTGGATACAACGGGTCCTTCAGAGCCAAGGATCTGCTTCCATGCAATGGTACGAAGCAGGAATGATGTAAAGAACGGTGCGACAACTAGCACCAACAAAATATTCTTGTACTTGCCAGATTTAAATGCGATGGCATAAGCAAGTGGATATGCAATTGCTAAAGCTAAAACTGTGGTTAGAAATGCATAAAAGAAGGAACGGACAAATTGTTCGCGGTTTTCAGTAAATGCAGTCAAATAATTACTAAAAGCCAGAGTCTGTTCGTAAGCTCCGGTATCTCCCCCAGCAATCGGAGTTTGGGTAGAGGTTGCAGCTAAATTGGCGATCGGAAGAATAAAGAAGATAAAGAGGAATATCAGTCCAGGTGCAAGCAATACATAAGGCAAGCGACCTTTTTTAAGTCCATTGCTCTTAACGTGTGTAGCTGCTGCGTGGAGAAATGCCATCTTTACTCTTCTGGATTTACTTCAGAGCCAGCGTCGGCATCTTGCGCACCATCTAAACCAAATGTGAATTTTGGCAGCCATTGCAGACGAACCATGTCACCCAACTCGAGCATTGGAGTAGTTCCGTCATTCTGCTCGAAGACCATTAGCTCTTGGCCCCATGGCATCTCAACTTGGTACTGGGTTGATACACCAACGAATGCAACGTCAACCACTTTGCCACCGCGCAAGATATTTCCAACGCCTGGTTCGTTCTCTAAATCAATATCGATCTTCTCTGGGCGAATTCCAAAGAGCACGTTATTTGAATTGGTAAATGTGCGAGATTTTGGAACTGCAATCTTCTGTCCATGAACTTCAACGACATTGTTATCGCCATCGTTTCCGACGATTTGGCCGCGAATTAGATTGGACTGGCCAAGGAAGTTAGCGACAAATGCGGTCTTTGGAGATTCGTAGAGATCTTCAGGGGTTCCCATCTGTTCGATGCGGCCTTCGTTCATAACTGCGATGGTGTCAGCCATGGTCATGGCCTCTTCCTGATCGTGGGTTACATGTACGAAAGTTAAACCGACTTGAGTTTGAATCCACTTAAGTTCGATCTGCATCTGACGACGAAGTTTGAGATCCAAGGCACCGAGAGGCTCGTCAAGAAGTAGTAGCGCTGGCTTGTTAACAATCGCACGTGCCAAAGCAATGCGCTGTTGCTGACCACCTGAAAGTTGCATCGGCTTTCGATCTGCTAAATGCGGAAGTTCTACCAGTTTTAAAACTCGATCAACTTCAGATTTCACATCTTTCATGCCGCGACGGCGCATACCGAAGGCGACATTCTCAAAGATAGTTAGATGCGGAAAAAGCGCATAATTTTGAAAGACCGTATTGATCGGACGTTGGTACGGCCGAAGGTAAGTGATCTCGCTACTTCCTAAGTGAATCTGACCTTTGGTTGGTTCTTCAAGGCCAGCAATCATTCGCAGAGTTGTAGTCTTGCCACATCCTGAAGGTCCAAGTAGAGCAAAGAATGAACCTTCAGGAATGACCAAAGACAAATTATCTACAGCAGTAAAGTCTCCGTAAGTTTTAGTTACGTTACTTAATTTTAGGTCGCCTCGGGCTGCAGCGATCGTCACGCTTTAGTTACCAGCTGCCTTTTGGAATGCGTCAGTGAATTCGGTCTCTTCGGCAGGGGTCAAGTTGCGGAATACATGAAGCAACTTCTGTGTCTCTGCTGTTGGGAAGATCAATTCGTTATCAACTAATTCCGGAGCAATCTTCTCCATTGCTTCCTGTGCACCTTGTACCGGAGTTATGTAATTTACATAAGCGGCAACCTCTGCTGCAATCTCTGGGTCGTAGTAGAAGTTGATCAACTTCTCTACATCGGCTTTTCGCTCAGAGGTGCTTGGAATTACGAAGTTATCTGCTGAGATGGTTCCGCCTGATTCCGGAATTGCGAAAGCAAACTTGCCATCATTCTCGGCAGAGAGCTGGAAAGCATCGCCTGACCAGCCGATAACTGCAACTGCATCGCCTGAAATCAAATCTTCTTTGTAATCATTGCCCTTTACTTGGCGAATGAATCCATCAGCGATCTTCTTCTCTAGGAAATCAAGTGCGTTGTAATACTGATCGCTAGTGAACTTGGTGATGTCTACGCCTTGCGCCAACATGATCACACCGACGGTGTCACGAAGTTCAGTTAGCACTTCGATTCTTCCCTTATTGGCAGGTGCAAAGAGATCATCAAGAGTCTTGATTCCTTGTGGGATCTTCTCTTTGTTCCAGGTGAATCCACCCATGATTCCTTGCCAGGTTAGAGTGTATGAACGATCGGTGTCATACGGAACATTTGCGAGCGCCGGAAGAATATTCTTGGAATTTGGGATGTTGGCCTTATCTAGCTTTTGCGCATAACCAAGGCGGATGTACCTCGCCGCCATCCAGTCAGTTGGGCAAATTAGGTCGTAACCAATATCTTCGCCGAGTTTTAGTTGTCCTTGAACTTTGCCGTAGAACTCATCGTTATCGTTGTAATCTTCAAGATACTTAACATCTACGCCAGTCTGTTCCGTGAACTTCTCTAGTGTTGGATAGACCTTGGCATCGCTGTCGTAATCTAAGTAAAGAGTCCAGTTACCCCAACGAACTGCGTTATCGCTTGCACCTCCGCCACCACATGCTGACAGCAATGAACCTGCGCCAACTGCGCCTGCTCCTGCTAACACTGCACGACGAGATACTCGTGACTTTGCGATCGCTTTTAGCTCATTGAGCATTGATTCCTTATCGGACATCTTTACTTGCCTTTCTATTATCAACTCCTGAATAGATATTGCCAACTACCAATCTGCGCGAAATCCTAATGCCATTTACTGCGAAAACGAATGAATTTAGGCGTTTAGATTCGTCATAACATGCTTGATTCGAGTGTAATCCTCGAATCCGTAGCTACTTAGGTCCTTGCCATAGCCGCTTCGCTTATATCCACCATGTGGCATCTCGGCGATTAATGGAATATGGCAGTTGATCCAGACGCAGCCAAAGTCGAAGGATTTAGATACTCGCATCGCGCGACCGTGGTTGCTGGTCCAAACTGAAGAGGCCAAACCATATTGGACGCCATTCGCCATTTTGATCGCATCTGCCTCATCTTTAAATTTCTGAACTGTGATTACTGGGCCGAAGATCTCCTCTTGGATATGGCGATCGTTCTGCTTCAAATCTGCAATGACAGTTGGTTCGATAAAGAAGCCATCTCGGGCGACCTGCTTGCCACCTGCAACTACCTTGGCATGACTTGGGACTTCATCTAAGAATCCCTTTACGCGCGCTAATTGATTGGCGTTATTAACTGGACCAAAAAGCACATCGTCTTCAGATGGCGATCCAGTTTTTAGCCCCTTCGCTTGCGCTGCAAGTAGAGATACAAATTCTTCGTAAGCGCTCTCTTCGACGATCACGCGAGTGGCAGCAGTGCAATCTTGTCCGGCGTTAAAGAATCCAGTGATTGCGATAGTTTCCGCAGCTGCTGCCAAATCTGCATCTGCAAATACAACAACTGGCGCTTTGCCACCTAGCTCCAAGTGAACTTTCTTTAGTGATTTCGCTGCGCTACTTGCCACTTCCATGCCTGCGCGAACAGATCCTGTAATCGAAGCCATTGCAGGTGTGTCATGTTCGATCAATAACCGGCCAGTTTCACGTTCTCCGGTAATCACATTGATAACGCCAGCTGGGAGAAATTCGTTCATTACATTTGCCATAAATACTGTAGACATCGGAGTTGTGTCAGATGGTTTTAAAACCACGGTGTTGCCCGCTGCGATTGCTGGTGCCCACTTCCAAACTGCCATCATCATTGGGTAGTTCCATGGTGTCACCTGTGCGCATACGCCGATTGGTTCGCGGCGGATAAATGA
>CAZYJU010000007.1:0-2233 GCA_964647945.1 uncultured Actinomycetes bacterium
GTTAATAATTTATCGATTGCGCTATCCAAACGACTAACAAAGAATGAAGCGACCGAGTGAACTTGCTTGGGATTCGAGCATCTTTCGATACCAGCTTGATATGCATCGATCACCTCTGCGTAGCGCGATAGTGAGAAGATCAAAGTCACGTTAACGCTGATTCCGCTTGCAATAACTTCGGTGATCGCGGGTAGACCGGCTCGAGTTGCAGGTATCTTTATCATCAAGTTTGGCTGATCGATTAGCGACCATAAACGCTTAGCTTGCTCGATAGTTCCTTCGGTATCGTGGGCGAGCCTTGGATCAACTTCGATGCTAACGCGTCCATCGACCCCGCTGGTCTCTTGATAAATACTCGAAAACAACTTGCAGGCCGCCTTAACATCTTCGGTGGTCAATAGTTCGACGATCTCTTCAGCCGTTAAATGTTTATTGGATTCAATTGCGCTCTTGTAACTTGGATCTTTAGATATCGCAGCTTGAAAGATGGCTGGATTGGTTGTGACTCCAAAAACTTCTCTTCGCTGGATACGTTCAGGAAGCGTGGTTGAAAGCGCGCTACGCGAAAGATCATCTAGCCATGTGCTGGTGCCAGCTTTATGTAGATTTACGATTTTCATAGCGCCGCCTTAATCTTGGAAGCGATCTTTGCGCCAGTAAATCCAAACTCTTCAAATAATTTTCCGGCCGAGGCGGATGCGCCATATCTATCTAACGAGATGATCACGCCGTTTTCGCCTACATATTCTCGCCAACCCTGTGCGATGCCTGCTTCAACGCTGACCTTAAGCGCACTCTTTGGCAATAGCGTCTCTAGATATTCAGGGCCTTGTTCTGAGAGCCACTCAAGGCATGGTGCAGATACCACCTGTGTTGCGATTCCTTCGCTATCTAAAATCTCGGCTGCTTTTAGCGCAGCCGAAACTTCAGAGCCAGTTGCGATGATTGCAACCTTTGGATTTGAAACCGCCTTTACCGGATATGCACCCTTAGCAACTCCAGCGTGATTGCTTGGTAATACCGGAAGCGCTTGCCTTGAGAGCAAGATACCTGCTGCTTTATTTCGCTTTAGTATCTCAATCCAACATGCTGCAGTCTCATTGGCATCGGCAGGTCTGATCACATGAAAATTCGGGATTGCACGGAGCGCCGCAAAATGCTCTACCGGTTGATGTGTAGGTCCATCTTCACCAACACCGACCGAATCATGTGTCCAAACAAATGTTGAAGGAATATCCATAAGCGCCGCCAAGCGCACTGCTGGACGCATGTAATCTGCGAACATCAAGAAAGTTCCGCCGAAAGCGCGAGTCATACCACTTAGCGTGATGCCGTTGATTATCGATCCCATGGCATGTTCGCGGATACCGAAATGGATGATTCGCCCGTAAGGATTAGCGCCTTTCATAGCGCTACTTGAAGGCAAGAACGAACCCCCGCCTTCAATAGTGGTGTTATTTGATTCTGCTAAATCTGCTGAACCACCCCAAAGTTCTGGCAACTGCTCAGCTAATGAATTGATCACCTTTCCACTGGCCGCGCGAGTAGCAATCTCTTTATCAGTCGGAAATTCGGGAACGGTAAGCGCTGGCAATCCTCTTGCCATCAAGCGATCGTATAGCGCACCTTTCTCAGGATTTGCGCTCTTCCACTTGGATAATGCAGAGTTCCAATCTTTATGTGCAGTGGCTCCGCGTTCCTTTACTTTTCTAGCATGTGCTAAAACTTCAGCAGGCATTGCAAACTTCTCGTCAGGATTAAGGCCAAGTTCTAACTTGGTTGCAGCAATCTCATCTTCACCCAAGGCCGATCCATGAGATTTTGCAGTACCACGCGCTTTTGGAGCTGGCCAGGCAATTACAGTTTTTACTCTGATCAATGAAGGTTTAGCGCTTTCGTTTTTTGCACGATGGATTGCTGCATCTAACGCCGCGATATCAACTGAGCCATCACTCGACGCTGCAACTTCTTCAACATGCCAACCATAAGCTTTGTATCGAAGCGAGACATCTTCTGTGAAAGCCACATGGGTATCGCCTTCAATTGAGATTCGATTGTCATCATAAATTACAATTAAATTTCCAAGCTCTTGAGTGCCTGCAAGTGATGAAGCTTCAGATGCAACGCCCTCTTGAAGATCTCCGTCAGAACAGATCACGTAGATTCGATGATCAAACAATTCCGAATTTGGATCAAGCAAACCTTTCTCAAATCTCTGCGCCATCGCCATACC
>CAZYJU010000007.1:2333-5293 GCA_964647945.1 uncultured Actinomycetes bacterium
CAAATCTCTGCGCCATCGCCATACCAACTGCAGTAGAAATTCCTGCGCCAAGCGGTCCAGTGGTCATCTCTACACCAGCGGTATGTCCAAATTCAGGATGACCCGGAGTTAACGAATCCCAAGTTCTAAAAGCTTGTAGATCATCCATCTCTAAGCCGTAACCACTTAAAAATAATTGCGTATACAAAGTCAATGAAGAGTGGCCACAAGAGAGCACAAAACGGTCGCGACCAACCCATTTAGGATCACTCGGATCGTGTACTAAGTGCTTTTGAAAGAGTAAGTATGCAACCGGTGCCAGTGACATAGCAGTTCCGGGGTGGCCATTGCCAACTTTTTGGACCGCATCTGCTGCGAGCGCTCTGGAGTATTTGATGACTTCATCATCTTCTCTGCTCCAACTACTTTTCATTTCAGTTGTCACTCTGCATTTACCTCTCGATGATTTCGATTAGTTTGATTAGTTCTAATAGCTCTAATAGCTTGGTATTTAAAACTCAATCGAACCCGCCAAATTGCAAGCCAAAATAGCGCTGAGCCCAATAGGTGTAAGCCAACTAGAGCTTCGGGAAGACCCAAGTGCCATTGCAGATAGCCTATAAAGCCTTGGCCAAAAATCACGGCAAGTAACCATTTGAATTCGGAGCGTGGGTATCGCCAGGCCATGTATAAAGTGGTTAAAAGGGTGAGGGCGACCAACGCAGAGTGAATCCGCGTTACGAAGTAGAGTGAGAATCCAAATCTCGGAGCATCGATATCACCTGCATGTGGTCCAGTTCCGGTCACTATGGTTCCTGCGATCAAAGTTGCGAATGCCATCACCGCCAGAACTTTGGCAAGGGGCAAGTCGGCTAGCTTCTCCAACTCTCGGTCATGTTTAATTAAGTTCAACTTAAATTGCAAAGTTGCAGCGCCTGCTATCAAGAGCATCGAAAGCAGTAGATGGCTAGCCACAGATAATGGGTGGAGTTTGGTTAAAACTGTAATTCCACCAAGGACTCCTTGGCCCAAAATTCCAAGAACCTGCAAAAGCGCCAGTAAATTTAAATCACTTCGCTTCTGGTCAATTCTCTTTACGTAGCGACGAACTAATAAGAAGGTAGTAAGTGCAGATGCTAGGAGTGCGAAAGTGAGCATGCGATTACCGAATTCGATAAAGGCATGGAATCTCGAATCGACTTCAACAGGGCGGAAAGATTCCTCGGTGCACTTTGGCCACTCAGGGCAGCCAAGGCCAGAGCCAGTTAGGCGAACTAGGCCACCAGTGATTACCAAAGTGATCTGAAAGAGCAAGAGGAAGGAGGCGCTTAAATAGAGCGAGCTAGTAGTTAAAGCCCTATCCAATAGCCGCTTCATAGGGGCATCTTAAAGTAGCCAAAATTTCAAGAATCACGGGAGGGGCGCGTGGCGGGCGTGAGCAACCTCGCTATCGAACTCTCTTCGCTGATTTGGTATGCGCCCTTCAATTACGACACAATAATGTTGTGAAAATCAAGGAAGTTGCAGGTAGCGCGGTCCGGGATCTAAAGACCCGTGAAGTCGTCGCCCGCTCGATCTTGGAGAACGGCCCATCGACTGCCGCCGAACTATCCGAGCGCCTTGGTATTACTCCGGCTGGAATCAGACGCCACCTAGATGCGCTTTTAGAGGATGGCACCTTAGATGCCCGCGAACCTCATGCGGCGCTCGCACGGGGACGCGGTCGACCTTCTAAAGTATTTGTGATGACCGACTCTGGTCGAGAGAAGTTCGAACATTCTTATGATGATTTAGCAATTAGCGCATTGCGTTTTATGAGCGCTAAGGATCCTAATTTCATAAAGCAATTTGCGCAGAATCGTGCCGATGAATTAGAGAAGCAGATCAATAAAAGATTTGAGAAATCAAAGGACAAGGTAAAAGCGCTCGCAGAGTTCTTGACCACTGAAGGTTATTCATCCACCGTCCATAAAGTCGGTCCAGGGCACGAGCTTTGCCAACATCATTGTCCGATTGCGCACGTTGCCGCGGAATTTCCAGATCTTTGCGAGGCCGAGACCGCAGTCTTCTCCAAAACACTTGGCACACATGTGCAAAGGTTGGCAACTATCGCTCATGGCGACGGTGTCTGCACTACCTATATCCCCGTAATGAATTCAGTAACAAGAGTAAAAACAGATTCTGCAGTTACAGCTAGAAGCAATTCAACGAAAATTAGCGGAAAGGCTAAAACAACATGACAATCGCGCATCCAGAGCTAGAGGGCATTGGTAAGTACGAATACGGTTGGGCAGATCCAGATACTGCTGGCGCAACCGCCAAGCGTGGTTTAAATGAAGAAGTAGTAAAAGATATCTCAAGTAAGAAGAGCGAACCGCAGTGGATGCTTGATTTACGCTTAAAGGGTTTGAGCCTATTTGAGAAGAAACCAATGCCAAATTGGGGCTCTGACCTTTCCGGTATCGATTTCGATAACATCAAATACTTCGTGCGTTCATCTGAGAAGCAGGCACAAACCTGGGAAGATCTTCCGGAGGATATTAAGAACACTTATGATCGCTTAGGTATCCCTGAGGCGGAGAAGCAGCGATTGGTTGCTGGCGTAGCTGCACAATACGAATCTGAAGTTGTTTATCACTCGATTCGTGAGGATTTAGCAGCGCAAGGTGTGATTTTCCTTGATACCGATACTGGTCTAAAAGAGCATGAAGATATCTTCAAGGAATACTTCGGCACCGTAATTCCAGTAGGCGATAACAAATTCGCAGCACTTAACACTGCAGTTTGGTCTGGTGGTTCCTTTATTTATGTTCCAAAGGGCGTACATGTAGAGATTCCTTTGCAAGCATATTTCCGAATCAATACCGAAAACATGGGGCAGTTCGAACGCACCTTGATTATTGCTGACGAAGGTTCTTACATTCACTATGTAGAGGGCTGCACTGCACCGATCTATTCTTCAGATTCATTGCACTCAGCAG
>CAZYJU010000007.1:5393-9958 GCA_964647945.1 uncultured Actinomycetes bacterium
TATGTAGAGGGCTGCACTGCACCGATCTATTCTTCAGATTCATTGCACTCAGCAGTAGTTGAGATTATCGTGAAGAAGAATGCACGCGTTCGTTACACCACCATCCAAAATTGGTCTAATAACGTATATAACTTGGTAACCAAGCGCGCTACTTGTGAAGAGGGCGCAACCATGGAATGGATCGATGGAAATATCGGTTCGAAGGTAACTATGAAATACCCAGCGGTTTTCCTAATGGGAGAGCATGCAAAGGGCGAGACTCTCTCTATCGCATTTGCCGGAGAAGGTCAGCACCAGGATGCAGGTTCCAAGATGGTTCACGCTGCACCAAATACCTCGTCGACCATTATCTCTAAATCGGTAGCACGTGGTGGCGGCCGCACCTCTTATCGTGGTTTGGTTCAAGTAAATGAGGGCGCATCTGGTTCAAAGAGCACCGTTAAGTGCGATGCTTTATTGGTAGATACCATTTCACGTTCTGATACTTATCCATATGTTGATGTACGCGAAGATGATGTATCTATGGGTCACGAAGCAACTGTCTCTAAAGTTAGTGATGACCAACTCTTCTACTTGATGTCACGTGGACTTTCAGAGGATGAAGCGATGGCGATGATTGTTCGTGGATTTATCGAACCAATTGCTCGAGAACTACCAATGGAGTACGCCTTAGAGCTAAATCGACTAATCGAACTCCAGATGGAAGGAGCGGTTGGTTAATGTTAAATACCAACATCATCCATACCCCAACAGGTAGGGAAGAAGCTTGGCGCTTTACACCGCTTGCTAAGTTAAAGGGCTTGCACGATGGCAGCGCCGTAATTGGCGACGAGCATTCCTTAACTTCGAAATCTCTTCCAAAAGGCGCGACTTTTGAGCGAGTGACGACCAATGATCATTCGACAAATAGCGATGATGAAATCGTGCAGCGAGTTGTGGGTTCTACATCATTAGCTAAGTTAGTCATCGATGGTGAACTTTCAGAGCCAATCATCTTGGGCCGTGCTTCAATCTCTAAAGCGGAGTATTCACGCGTCCAGGTTTTGGTTAAGAAATTTGCCAAAGCTACCTTGATCATTGAAAACACCGGCAACTCTTTAATAGCTGAAGATATTGAGCTAATGCTCGAGCCAGGTGCAAATCTAACTTTTGTTACTTTGCAAGAGTTCGATAATGATGCAGTTTATGCAGCTCGCCACCATGCGATTATTGATAAAGATGCCACCTTCAAATCTATAACGGTCTCAATTGGCGGTTCATTGGTTCGCATCTTGCCAACCGTAGAATTTAAAGCGCCAGGTGGCGATGTTGATCTGCAGGGAGTGTACTTTGCAACCGAAGGTCAACATTTGGAACATCGCCTACACGTAGATCATTTGGTACCTAATGCCAAATCTCGCGTAAATTACAAAGGCGTCTTGGCCGGACAATCTGCTCGTACCGTCTGGTTCGGTGATGTCTTCATTCGCGCTGCGGCGGAAGGTACCGATACCTACGAATTAAATCGCAACTTACTTCTAACAGATGGGGCACGTGCCGATTCGGTACCAAATCTTGAGATCGAAACTGGCGAGATCGTCGGAGCTGGTCACGCTTCAACTACTGGTCGATTCGATGACGAACAACTTTTCTATCTAATGTCACGTGGCATAAATATCGATGACGCAAGAAGATTGGTCGTTCGTGGTTTCTTCAACGAGATTATCGGACAGATCAGAAATGAAGAGATTGAAGACCGCTTGATGCAGAGAGTCGACAATGAGTTGGCGAAGGTGGGCAAGTAATGGCGGATCTGGCTTTAGATTCGATTGTCGAAGGCAAACCTGTAAAGCTAACCAAGGCGGGTAAAGAGATTTGCGTGGCTCGAGTTGGCAATGAGGTCTTTGCAATCGAAGATAACTGCTCGCATCAAGATGCAGCGCTCTCTGAAGGAGAACAGAATGGCTACAAGATCGAGTGCTGGTTGCATTCAGCAGAGTTCGATCTTCGCACAGGCGAGGCTCTTACTCCGCCTGCAGTGAGCCCAGTAAAGACATATTCAGTAACGGTTGATGGCAATAACGTCGTAGTAGAGATCTAAACGGAAAAAACGGGAGATATAAAGATGAGCAAATTGGAAATTCGTGGCCTACAGGTTGTTGTTAATACCGATAAGGGTCAGAAAGAGATTTTGAAAGGCGTAGATCTCACAATTAATTCCGGAGAGACCCATGCAATCATGGGACCAAACGGATCTGGTAAATCAACTCTGGCTTATGCAATTGCAGGCCATCCTAAATATGAGATTACAGGTGGCTCAGTAACACTTGATGGCGCGGACGTTCTTGAGATGAGCGTTGACGAGCGTGCAAAGTCTGGACTTTTTCTAGCAATGCAATATCCAGTGGAGGTTCCTGGCGTATCTGTTTCAAACTTCCTTCGCACTGCTGCAACAGCTCTTCGTGGCGAAGCGCCAAATCTTCGTAAATGGGTTGGTGAAGTAAAAGATGCAATGGGAGCATTAAAAATGGATCCAGCATTCGCAGAGCGCAGCGTTAATGAAGGTTTCTCTGGTGGCGAGAAGAAGCGCCACGAGATCATGCAACTTGAATTGTTAAAGCCAAAGATTGCGATCCTCGATGAGACCGATTCTGGTCTAGATGTTGATGCGCTAAAGGTAGTTTCTGAAGGAGTAAATCGTGCAAAGGATTCTAATAACCTCGGAATCATGCTGATCACTCACTACACCCGAATCTTGCGTTACATCAAACCTGACTTTGTGCATGTATTTGCCAATGGACGTATCGTTGAAGAGGGCGGCCCAGAACTTGCAGAGAGACTTGAAGAGCAGGGTTACGAAGCTTACGTAACCAAGTAAATCTGGTTGAGACTGACTACTATAAAAATGAAATTAGATGTCGCTACCATCAAGCGTGATTTCCCGATATTCAATCGGGAGATCCGCGATGGCCAGCGGCTAATTTATTTAGATAGCGGCGCTACCTCTCAAAAACCAAATGCTGTAATTGATGCCGAATCAAATTTCTATCGAACTTCGAATTCTGCAGTTCATAGAGGGGCACATCAGCTTGCTGAGGAAGCTACCGATAACTACGAAGGCGCACGTTCAATAGTTGCCGAATTTATCGGGGCAAAAAGTGATCAAATTGTCTTTACCAAAAGCGCCACAGAGTCAATTAATTTAGTTGCGTATGCGCTGACTTCGAAGATCAAATCTAGCGACCGAATTGTGGTCTCTGAGATGGAGCACCATGCCAATTTGATTCCTTGGCAGCAATTGGCAAAACGAACTGGCGCAGAACTTGCTTGGTTTAGCGTAGATTCTGATGGCAGATTAGATCTCTCAAATATCGAGCAAGTTGTCACTGCCAACACCGCAATCATCGCAATTACCCATCAATCAAATGTGCTTGGCACGATCAATAATCTAGAACCAATCGTTAAACGAGCATCTGAAGTTGGAGCACAAGTTCTTTTAGATGCCTGCCAATCTGTTCCACACTTAGCGGTGGATGTTCAGAAACTTGGCGTGGATTTTCTAGCTTACTCAGGCCATAAGGCGCTTGGACCTACTGGTATCGGAGTTCTTTGGGGACGAGATTTAGAATCTTTGCCGCCATTTCTATTTGGTGGCTCCATGATCGAGAACGTAACCATGACGGATGCAACATGGGCTCCCGCACCCAAGAAATTTGAAGCAGGCGTACCAAATATGGCTCAAGCAGTCGGATTAGGCGCTGCGCTGCAATACCTAACTAAAGTTGGCATGAAGAGCATTCATGAACATGAACAGTATTTAACCAAAGCGCTCATTGCCGGGCTTTTAGATATCAATGGCGTAAAGATATTTGGTCCAACTGATATTGAAAATCGTGGCGGTACGGTCTCGTTCACGTTAGAAGGAATCCATCCTCATGATTTGGGGCAATTCCTTGATTCAAAAGGGATTGCAGTTCGAACTGGACATCATTGTGCTTGGCCATTGGCTCGTAAATTCAATGTCGTTGCCACAACCCGTGCATCGCTCTATCTCTACAATGACTTATCGGATATTGATGCGTTATTGGCAGGAGTTCAAGATGCCAAGAAATTCTTCTTGGAACGTTAAATGAAATTAACTGGAATTAACTGGGATTAATTAGGATTAAATAAATGGATTTGAATTCGCTCTATCAAGAGGTGATCTTGGATCACTATAAACGCCCTCATCACAAGGGGCTCAAGAGTGGAGATATCCAGGTACATCATCTCAATCCAAGTTGCGGAGATGAAGTAACCCTCTCGCTTCGCATGGATGGAGATAAAGTTGCAGAACTTACTTGGGATGGGCAAGGTTGCTCGATCTCTCAAGCAAGCATTTCAATAATGAGTGATTTGATGATTGGCAAGTCCAAGGCTGAAGCTACTAGATTGCTAGATGCATTCACCGAGATGATGCAGAGCAAAGGGCAAGATCAAGGCGATGAAAATCTCCTTGAAGACGGGGTTGCGCTAGCTGGAGTTTCAAAATACCCAGCGCGTATAAAATGTGCGCTACTGGGCTGGATGGCTTACAAAGATGCCGC
>CAZYJU010000007.1:10058-12865 GCA_964647945.1 uncultured Actinomycetes bacterium
ACCCAGCGCGTATAAAATGTGCGCTACTGGGCTGGATGGCTTACAAAGATGCCGCTAGCCAATTGGCAAGCAGTTAACGAGCAAGAAAAACTACAGATAGAACTACAGATAGAACTACCATAGGAGCGACGATGAGTTCTAAAGTTGATGATGTAACAGAGGCAATGAAGGATGTAGTTGACCCAGAACTTGGGATTAATGTCGTCGATCTAGGTTTGATTTATGACGTAATGGTTGATGAGAACAACATCGCTATACTCAACATGACGTTAACGTCAGCTGCTTGTCCGCTACAAGATGTTATCGAAGATCAAACTCGAGCTGCCCTGGCTGGGATAACTGAAGATGTAAAGATTAATTGGGTCTGGATGCCACCATGGGGCCCAGACAAAATCTCCGATGATGGACGCGATCAACTTCGCGCTCTCGGTTTTACAGTCTAATTTTGATTTAGGCTCAATACATGTCGATGCATGCGGGTTGGATGGCCCTGCGCACACTATCTAGTGATCAATCTGTCAAAGATGCAAAATTAAAGCCGGGCACACTTAAACGTATCGCAAGTTACGCCTACCCATATCGCTCCAAATTTATCCTCTTCTTCTTTGCTTTGATTCTTGATGCAGTTTTGACGATTGCTACACCGTTATTGTTGAAGCGATTGATCGATGATGGTGTAATTCCAAAGAACGGAGCACTAGTAACCCAACTAGCCCTACTTGTTGGATTGATTGCAATTGCATATGCATTAATCAATATTTTCATCCGTTGGTACTCGTCAATTATTGGTGAAGGCTTGATTTACGATCTTAGAAGCCAGGTATTTCGCCACGTCCAATCGCAATCCATTGCCTTCTTTACCCGAACTCAGACCGGAGCCCTAATCTCTAGAATCAACACTGACGTGTTGGGTGCGCAACGAGCCTTTACAGCCACTTTCTCTGGAGTAATTAGCAATGTATTAACTTTAGTTTTAGTAGTCGGCGCCATGGCGAGCCTTAGCTGGCAGATCACATTGCTCTCATTGGTCTTGTTGCCACTTTTTCTCGCACCAACCAAATATGTAGGTCAACGACTAGCTAAATACACACAACAGTCTTACGAATTAAATGCTGAGATGGCAAGCACCATGACTGAGAGATTTAATGTCTCCGGTGCGCTATTGGTAAAGCTTTATGGAAAGCCTGATTCCGAAAGCCAAAATTTCAAAGTAAAGGCGCGAAAAGTTGCCGACATCGGTATCAGTATGGCGATGCTAAATACCTTCTTCTTCGTTGCGTTGATCTCGGTAGCTTCGATCGCTACCGCTTTGGCGTATGGAGTTGGCGGCCACTTCGCCATCAACGGAACTATGACCGTAGGTAGCTTGATTGCAATCACTACTTTGTTAGCTCGCCTTTATGGCCCATTAACTGCTTTATCTACAGTCCGTGTTGATGTGATGGGCGCGCTGGTCTCATTTGAGAGAGTCTTTGAAGTGCTAGATCTCGAGCCAATGGTTAAAGATCGAGTTGGCGCAAAGGAGCTTCAAGCAAAGCATCCGCGCATTGAATTCAACGACGTTCATTTTGCTTATCCATCCGCGTCAGAAATTTCTCTCGCCTCACTCGAATCAGTAGCCAAGCCAGAGACAGTTCAAAGTGGCGAGATTTTGAAGGGCATCTCATTTGTTGTTGAACCTGGAACTATGACGGCACTTGTTGGGCCATCCGGTGCAGGTAAGACCACAATCAGCGCACTGCTACCTAGACTTTACGATGTTACAACTGGTGCCATCAAAATCGATGGCGAAGATATTAGGGATTTGACCATAAGTTCTCTACAGAGATCTATTGGTGTGGTTATGCAAGACTCCCATCTTTTCCACGAATCCATCATCGAGAATTTAAGATATGCAAAGGCAGATGCCACAATCGCTGAGATGGAATCTGCTTGCAGATCGGCGCAAATTTGGGATTTGATTGAGACGCTCCCAAATGGCTTAGAGACCATGGTGGGAGAGCGTGGACACCGTTTATCTGGTGGTGAAAAACAGAGGCTAGCGATCGCAAGATTACTTTTGAAAGCACCAAGCATCGTGATTCTCGATGAAGCCACTGCACATCTTGATTCGGAGAATGAGGCTTTGGTTCAAGCTGCGCTAAAAGAAGCTCTCAAAGGTCGGACGAGCATCGTAATTGCACACAGATTAAGCACGGTCAAAGAAGCCGATCAAATACTGGTTTTAAATAATGGTTACATAGAAGAACGTGGCCGACATGATGAGCTTGTCGAAAAAGGTGGGCTTTACAGCGAGTTGTACCAACGACAGGACTTATCTTTTTCTAATTAGATATCTTCCGTAGATCGTAAGACCTGCGAAGAATAGCCATTGCAGCGCATACGCTAAATGCGGTCCATCAGAGAGTTCAGGAAGTTCTGCCGGCGTATCTGGCGTAACCCCTGGCCCGTCTATCAAATCTAAATAGAAATTCTCGGTTTGAACTTTGGAGCGCAGATCCCAGCTATTAATCAGATTGCCCGATGCCGGTAAGGCAAAGAAGGAACCTTTTGGAAGGGCGTTATCCAATCTAATTCTTCCAACGATACGCAATTCCCCCAAGGGAGTATTTGGAATTTCAGGACGAGTTAGCGCAGTGGCACCTGCTTGAACCCAGCCACGATCTACCCAGAAACGTAACTTCTTCGGGGTATCCGTAGTTTCAAATAGGGTTAAATATTGAAACCCATATTTGCCTTCGGAGTTATAACGATTTCTAAGCAACACTTCATGCACTTTATTGAATTTTCCCGATACCTCGACGCTT
>CAZYJU010000007.1:12965-19404 GCA_964647945.1 uncultured Actinomycetes bacterium
GGCAATCGTGGCATCGGTTTAGCCATTGCAAAAACGATGCAGGAGGCGGGCTTTGAGGTTGTTGTGACCTACCGCTCAGGAAGTGCGCCGGCAGGTTTTAATTCAGTGCAGATGGATGTAACTGATTCGGCAAGCGTGGATGCAGGTTTTACGGATTGTGAAACTAGATTTGGTATTCCAGAGATTATTGTCTGCAATGCAGGCGTCACCAAAGATGGATTAGTCATGCGGATGTCGGATGAAGATTTTGAATCTGTATTGAATGCAAATCTTTCGGGTGCTTTTAGGACTGCCCGCAGAGCCACTAAAGGGTTGTTGAAGTTAAAACGCGGCAGGCTGATCTTCATCGGATCAGTTGTTGGTGCAATTGGTTCTGCTGGACAAGTTAATTATGCAGCTAGCAAATCTGGACTACTTGGCATGGCGCGTTCCTTTGCCCGCGAATTAGGTAGCAGAGGCATTACGGCAAATGTGATTGCACCTGGTTTTGTTGAGACCGATATGACCTCAGATTTATCTAGCGATCGCAGGGAAGAGATTGCCAACGCGGTGCCACTTGGTAGGTTCTCATCTGCAGAAGAGATTGCAAAGGTTGTCTCTTTTATCGCATCAGATGCTGCTAGTTATATAACTGGCGCATTGATTCCAGTCGATGGCGGGTTAGGAATGGGTCACTAATGGGAATTTTGCAGGGTAAGAAAATTCTGATCACAGGAGTACTTACAGACACTTCGATCGCATTTCACGTTGCACGTTTGGCGCAAGAAGAAGGTGCTGACATCGTCCTTACCTCCTTTGGTCGAGCCATGAGTATCACAACCAGAATTGCAGGGCGATTACCGAAACCTGCACCAGTTCTTGAATTAGATGTCACAAACGATGATCATCTTGCAACGCTTGCAGATCGAGTAAGAGAACACCTACCGCATTTAGATGGAGTGGTGCATTCCATAGGTTTTGCCCCTGAATCTGCATTAGGTGGCAAATTCTTAAGCACCGAATGGCCGGATGTAGCAACAGCTATACAAGTTTCAGCGTATTCGTATAAGTCATTAACAATGGCATGCAAACCTTTGTTTCCTTCAAGTGGTGCATCGGTTGTGGGAATGGATTTTGATGCACAAGTGGCCTGGCCAAAATACGATTGGATGGGTGTGGCAAAAGCTGCCCTCGAATCAACCAATCGATACCTTGCAAAGTTTCTTGGTCCAGAGAACATTCGTTTCAATCTTGTCGCAGCAGGTCCAATCTCAACTATCGCAGCGAAATCAATTCCAGAGTTTCAACAATTTGAACATCTTTGGGATCAACGAGCGCCACTTCATTGGGATGTCACCGATCCAGTACCTGCAGCAAAAGGTGCCATCGCACTTTTGTCAGATTGGCTACCTGCAACGAGTGGCGAAATACTGCACGTAGACGGTGGATTTCACGCTATGGGTGGTTAACTCCGCTCGATTTGGCCCTTTACCTTCTTTAATTTAGACTTCACGTATTGACCGGCTATATGCCGCAAGAGGAGAAATCCCACCTAAACCGCGAGGCGATCGCCTTAGCGGACTGGTAAAGTCAAAACGAAGCTTTTGCTTCTTTTGCTCTTTTCTTGCGTCGTAAATTCTTTACTAGCTTGTTAATAGGACACGTAAGAAGGAGAAATCATCAGCACTGCAGAACCACGTATCAATGATCGTATTCGCGTTGCGCAGATTCGGTTAATCAATTACGACGGCGAACAAGTTGGCGTAGTCGATACTGAAAATGCACTTCGGATGGCAGATGAAATCGGTTTAGATCTCGTAGAGATCGCACCCGATGCAAATCCACCCGTTTGCAAGATCATGGACTTCGGCAAGTACAAGTACGAAATGGCGCAGAAGGCCCGCGAACAACGTCAGAACCAGACCCACATCGTGGTGAAGGAGATACGTCTTCGACCAAAGATCGAAACACATGATTACGAAACTAAACGCAATCAAGTTTTGAAATTCATTGGCGCAGGGGACAAGGTCAAGGTGACAATCCAATTCCGTGGACGCGAGCAATCTCGCCCAGAACTTGGTTACAACTTATTGCAACGCCTCGCAGAGGATGTCGCAGAGGTTGCAAACATAGAGTTTGCTCCAAAACAAGAAGGTCGCAATATGACCATGGTTTTGGGGCCAAACAAGGCGAAGTCTGCTGGCAAAGCTAAGAAACAAACAGTTAAAGAGCTGTAAAGCGCATCACGAAACAAGATGACACAAGATGATAAAAGAGGACACAAGAGGGAGGCTTAAATGCCAAAGATGAAGACCCATAGCGGAGCTAAGAAGACTTTCAAAGTCACTGGCTCTGGAAAGATCATGCATGAGCGCGCCGGAAAGCGTCACTTACTTGAGCGCAAATCATCACGACTTACTCGTCGTTTAGATCAAGAATCAGCAGCCAAAGCTCCAACCGCATTCGCCGCAAAGCGCATGCTTGGTTTGAAGTAGTCGCTGGATAGAGAGAAGGGTATAGAAAATGGCAAGAGTTAAGCGCGGCGTACATGCTGCAAAGAAGCGTCGTACCACTCTAGAGCGTGCCAGCGGTTATCGCGGACAGCGTTCACGTCTTTACACAAAGGCTAAAGAGCAAGTAACGCACTCATTGGTTTATGCATTCAATGATCGTAAAGATAAGAAAGGTGATTTCCGTCAGCTTTGGATCCAGCGCATCAACGCAGGAGCCCGTGCAAATGGACTTACCTACAACCGCTTTATTCAAGGCTTAAAGGTTGCGGGTATCGAAGTAGATCGCCGTATCCTCTCTGACCTTGCAATCAATGATCCAGCTGCATTTAAGTCGCTGGTTGACGTAGCGCGAGCTAACGTTAAGAATTAATAAGATTCATAATTAGGTCAATTCGAAAACCTATAAATGATTGAGAGCCTTCAGTCGCCACATGTTGCGCGGGTGAAGGCTCTTTTATCTTCCAAGAAAGAGCGCCTGGAGCAAAAACTCTTTATCGCTGAAGGTATTCAAGCGGTGCGCGAAGCGCTAAAAGAGGCGAACGGCATCGATTCACTCTACCTCACAAAATCTGGTGCTGAACGATTAGCCAAGGCCAATGTGGATTATTCAGCCGTAAAGAGTTTTGAGATCGATGAAAGAGTTGCTGACGCGATGTCTGACGCAATTACAACTCAAGGCATCATCGCTATCTGTAAATTGATTTCACCCGAAATTTCCGAATTAACAAATCTAAGCAATGAGCACATCATCTATCTCTCAGAGATTCAAGATCCTGGAAATGCCGGAACTATTCTTAGAACTGCGGATGCAATGGGCTTACCAGCGGTTATCACCTCACCAGGAAGCGTTGATTTTTATTCTCCAAAGGTAGTTAGATCGACAGCCGGTTCGCTTTGGCATACAAAGATTTTCACAGGCCTCGAACTAGAAGGTGTTACTAAAGCGCTACCAAATCACAGAATTTTCATTCTTGATGGCGCTGCATCGAAGAAATTAACTGAGGTAGATTTTTCAAAGCCAGCAATCTGGATTTTTGGCAACGAAGCGCGTGGTTTTAATGGCAGCATTAATAGTGAAATCGCGATAAATGGCGCAGAGAAAATAGCGATAAAAATGCCCGGAAATGCGGAGTCGCTCAATCTTGCTGCAGCTGCTGCGATCGTGATGCATGAAATATCCCGCGAAAAATAAGTACTCACCTATAGAATTGCATATATGAATCCAGCAGAAATCGATCTTTGGGTTAGCAATGCCAAAGAGGCCTTCGCAAAGGCTGGAGATCTAGATCAACTAAAGAACGCCAGATTGGCACATGCAGGCGATAAGTCGCCGATTGCAGGCGCAAGTAGATCACTTGGTTCAGTCCCAGCAGATCAAAAGGCAGAACTTGGAAAGTTAATCGG
Organism: uncultured Actinomycetes bacterium; assembly: GCA_964647945.1. Lineage (GTDB taxonomy): Bacteria > Actinomycetota > Actinomycetes > Nanopelagicales > Nanopelagicaceae > ZLKRG08. The sequence continues at coordinate 16,862 of CAZYJU010000007.1, forward strand.
CTCCGCCCGGGCCGAAATTAATAGCGCATTGGATGCCCGTACCTTGGAATTGGAAGCGCTACGAGACCAAAAGGTCTTGCTGGAAGAAGTTGTAGATATAACTCTGCCTTCAATCCGTGAACACCTCGGCGGACTACACCCATTAACGATTATTAGAAATGAAATTTCAGATTACTTTCTATCGCTCGGTTATTCAGTTGCTGAAGGGCCAGAACTTGAGAGCGGTTGGCTAAATTTTGATGCGCTAAATATTCCGACAGATCATCCAGCGCGAACCATGCAAGATACTTTTTTTGTGGAACCACTTGAATCTGGCCTAGTTATGCGAACACATACCTCACCAGTTCAAGCGCGCACCATGTTGACCCAAGAACCTCCGATTTACATCATCTCTCCAGGTCGCACCTATCGAGCCGATGAGTTAGATGCCACGCATAGCCCAGTATTTAGCCAGGTAGAAGGTTTGGTAATTGATACCAACATCAGCATGGCGCATCTAAAAGGAACTCTCGATGCTTTTGCTGCGAAGATGTTTGGTTCTGATGCGGTCACCAGATTAAGACCCTCATTTTTTCCATTCACCGAGCCAAGCGCTGAGGTTGATGTTTGGTTTAACAATCGTTGGATCGAATGGGGCGGCTGCGGAATGGTCAATCCAAAGGTACTTGAGAATTGCGGAATTGATCCGGACAAGTATTCAGGTTTTGCCTTTGGCATGGGGCTTGAGCGAACTTTGATGGTGCGCCAAGGAATCAAAGACATGCATGACATAGTCGAAGGCGACATTCGCTTCTCACGCGCATTTGGATTGGGGCTTTCATAATGCGCGCACCTAAATCATGGCTTTCCGAATATGTCGAGATACCAGCCAAGTTAAGTGATCACGATATAGCTGAAGGATTGGTTCGCGTTGGCTTTGAAGTCGAAGAGATAATCACGCAAGGTAGCGACTTAACTGGGCCATTAGTAGTTGGAAAAGTATTAGCTATTGAAGAACTAAAAGAGCATAAGAAACCGATTAGATATGTGGAATTGGATTGCGGCGAGGGCACGTCGCGTTTTGTAATTTGCGGAGCTACCAATTTCGTAGTTGGCGATTTAATTGTGGCATCGCTTCCAGGAGCAGTTTTACCTGGAGGTTTTGCGATCTCTGCCCGTGAAACTTATGGCAAAACTTCCAACGGAATGATCTGCTCATCCCGCGAGCTAGGCCTTGGAGATGATCACTCCGGAATCATCGTGCTACCTGCAGGATCAGCAAAACCAGGAGCAGATGCGATTTCACTTCTTCAAATCCAAGAGACTATCTTTGATATTTCAGTTAACCCTGACCGGGGATATGCATTGAGCATTAGAGGAATAGCTAGAGAGATTGCTGCTGCATTCAATCTTAAATTTAAGGATCCTGCCGAAATCACTGTAGATTTCAAAGAGAGCACAAAAGCAGTTGCAGCAAAAATCTCTGATGGCGCTGATGTGATGTATTTGCGCACGCTCGAGAATTTTGATCCAGCTGCGCCATCACCGCTTTGGATGCGTCGCAGAATTGAAAAGAGTGGAATGCGCTCAATCTCTTTGGCTGTAGATGTAACCAACTATGTGATGCTCGAATTAGGACAGCCACTTCATGCATTTGATGCAGATCAAATTAATGGACATCTAGAGATTCGTAAGGCTGGCAATTCAAAGAAGTTGACCACCCTGGATGGGGTAGAACGTGCATTGAACCAAGATGATTTGGTGGTGGCCGACACTAAGAACGTCCTTGCATTGGCTGGAACCATGGGCGGGTTGGATTCAGAGATAACTGAGAAGACCACCAGGATCGCGATCGAAGCAGTGCATTTTGATGCCATCTCAATTGCCAAGAATTCTCGCAGACACAAATTATCGTCAGAGGCATCTAGACGATTCGAACGTGGCGTAGATCCAAAGCTCGCTGAGATTTCATCAGCTAGAGCGGCACAATTATTAATCGAACTAGGTGGCGCAACTTATGTAGGCACTAGCAGAGTTGGCGAGGTTAGCGCTGCGAAGAAGATCTCATTAAAGAGTGACTATGTTTCAAAGCGAATCGGTCTTGAAATATCGGCTTCCACGGTTAAAGAGAAATTAGAACTTGCTGGTTGTCGGGTCGAAGGTAATGAAAAGTTTGAAGTGACGCCTCCAACTTGGCGCAGTGAATTATTAACTCCGGCTGACCTCTCAGAGGAAGTGGCCAGGTATATCGGATACGACCAAATTCCTTCGATCTTGCCAGCCCGCACAACTACCGCCTCATTAACTCAGGCCCAAAAACGTAAACGAGTATTGGCTCAGACTCTTGCAGCGCGCGGGTATACCGAGATTCTCAACTTCCCATTTGTCAGCAAAGAAATTATCGAACGGATGGGATTTGTTGGTGCTCGTGCAGAGAGTTACAAATTAGCCAATCCAATGTCTGAAGATCAACCATATTTGCGCCCACATTTACTACCTGGATTACTTGAGGCTGCGCGCAGAAATTACAGTCGAGGCTTCAAATCTTTCGCGCTCTTTGAAAT
>CAZYJU010000008.1:0-2026 GCA_964647945.1 uncultured Actinomycetes bacterium
CCAATCCACGAACCAACCGGAAACATGGTGGTAGATATCGGTGGCGGAACTACTGAAGTTGCCGTGATTTCACTTGGCGGAATCGTCTCTTCATTATCGATTCGCGTGGGTGGCGATGAGCTAGATCAATCCATTATTAACTGGGTAAAGCGCGAATTTTCACTACTTCTCGGTGAGCGCACCGCAGAAGAGATCAAGATGGCAATTGGATCTGCATATCCGATGCCAAATGAACCGGATGCAGAAATTCGTGGACGCGATCTCGCAACTGGATTACCAAAGACAATCGTGGTCTCTGCAGCAGAAATCAGAAAAGCTTTGGAAGAACCAGTAAATGCGATCGTAAATGCAGTGAAGGCAACACTCGATAAGTGCCCACCTGAGTTGGCATCAGATCTTATGGATCGCGGTATCGTGCTAACTGGTGGCGGTGCGCTACTAAAGGGTCTTGATGAGCGCTTACGTCGCGAAACTGGAATGCCTATTCACATTGCAGAGCAACCATTAAATTGCGTTGTCGATGGTTCTGGAAAGTGCATCGAAGAGTTCGAGTCATTAGAGAAGGTTCTGATCTCAGAGCCACGTCGCTAGTAGCCGTTTAAAGTAGGCAATCAAGTGGCACGTTCATCTAGCAGCAATCGCGGTCGGTTGCTGCTGGTCATGTTGATTGTCTCTGCACTACTTTTAATTACCTTAGATTTACGTGGAGTTTCAGTTGTAAGTGGTGCCCGAAATGCAGTTGGCACTGCGCTTTCACCAGTTGCAAAAATTGGTAATGCAGTTGTCTCTCCATTTAAAAATTTCTTCTCAGATCTTTTTAGACTAGGTAGTACACGTGAAACAATCTCTAAATTAAAAGAAGAGAATGCGCGACTTAAAACAGAGCTATTAGAACAAAAGAATGTTGAAGGCCAAGTAAAGCAACTTAAGGAATCTCTGCAGCTAGCTGGACGCGCGCAGTGGAAAGTTGTGAGCGCTAAAGCAATCGCCCAAGGATCAGCAATTTCATTCACAAATACCATAACCATTGATCAAGGAACTCGCGCTGGAGTTCGCCCAAATATGACTGTGGTTAATGGCCAAGGCCTAGTGGGTGTCGTAAAAGCAGTATTTCCAAATAGTTCTATAGTGCTTCTGGCATCTGATCCATCCTTCAAAATCGGCGTTCGGATCGCAAGAACACAATCAATCGGAATTCTCTCAGGTCAAGGAAATAATCAAGGCGTACTTGAACTACTAGATAACACCACCAAACTAAGAGCGCGCGATGTACTTTTGGCGCGGGGTAGCAATAACAATCGCCCATTTGTACCTGGCGTGCCAATCGGTTTCATCACCAAGGTTCCTGATAGCTCAAATTATGTAGCACAAGTGGCAGATGTAACTTTCTATGCAAATTTGAATGCGGTTGGTGTGGTTTCTGTCGTTTTATCTGCACCAGAATCTGATCCTCGTAATGCGTTAGTTCCAAAAGCCCCAACACCGACTCCGATTCCAACTGTCACTGTTTTTGTGACACCAACTCCTTCGGTAGATGCGGGCAATACCAATAATTCAAATACCAAAGGTGATGGTGCCTGATGTGGCGTCGGGAGATTGCGCTTTCTTCATTAACTTTTCTAGCGCTCTTCATTGCACAAGAAGCCTTTGTTAATCAGATTCATCTACCGCTTGGCGGTTTCTCACTTATCTTACTTGCAGCGCTAATTTGGTCATCAATTAATGAGCCAGAATTAGCCGCAGTAACCGGATTTATCGCAGGTATCTTTATGGATCTATCTCCAGCTAACGATGGTCCATTTGGTCACTGGACTTTGGTTATGGTGATCTCTTGCTACGCAATCTCATACCTTGGATATGGAGATGATGCGCTTAATTCCAATCCTGCCGGCTTGATACTTATGACCTCAAGTGCGGTGATCGCAACGATACTTCTGTATCTTGTTATTGGCTTACTCTTTGGATTGAACTTAGGTAATTCATTCCAAGTGCTTCGAACAATCATTGGATTTGGTTTGTGGAGCGC
>CAZYJU010000008.1:2126-18414 GCA_964647945.1 uncultured Actinomycetes bacterium
CTAGATCTCAATTCAAATGATGTGTGGCGTCGAACTCGACTCTGTGGCGAGATCACAACTAGTGACAAATCTGGATGTTGGATTGGTAATCGCTTCCAACCAATTCCAATAACTAAGGATGCCGATCCAAATATCGCGCTACAGATTGTGGAACGAAGTAGCGAATTCCCAGGTATAGATGCCAAACCCACTGCTGTTCGTTACTACCCTGGAACATTAGGTGCAACTGGCGCACATGTTCTGGGATATATCGGAGCGCTCACCGATGATGATTTAGCACAAGGCGGCGGTACTAAATATTATAGAAGTGAGTCCATCGGTAAAGATGGACTTGAGTTTGTATATGACAGTTACTTGCGTGGACGACCTGGAATTAAAACGGTGATTGTTGATCGCAAAGAGTCAGTCACTGAGAAATCTCGCGACACCGCACCAACACCAGGTGCAAACTTAGTTACGAGTCTAGATGTGCGGATTCAAGGTGCAGCAGAGCGTGGTCTGGCAACTGCAGTTCGTTCATCAAGAGCACAGGGATATCGTGCTGACGGTGGCGCTGCAATAGTGATGGATGTTCGAAGTGGTCGTGTTCTGGCCTTAGCTTCATATCCAACTTACGATCCAAATATTTGGGAGAAAGGCCTCACAGTTGCGCAAGCACGTGACATGTTCAGCGAGAAGACTTATGTGCCAGCGTTATCTCGTCCTATACAAGGGCTCTTTGCTCCAGCATCTACATTCAAAGCATTCTCAGTCTTTGCGGCTGCTAAAGCGGGTTACAACCTAAATGCAGTTTATGACTGCCCAGGTGTTTATAAAGTTGGTAATCGCGAGTTCACAAATTATGAATCTCGAGAACTTGGTCGAATCACTCTAAAGCGCGGCATTGCTGCCTCATGTGACACGCTTTGGTACAAAATCGCATATTCAGAGTGGTTAAAAGATGGTGGCTTAAGCCCTAAAAACCCTAAAGATATCTTCTTCAATGTGGCGCACCAATTCCAATTAGAAGAACGCACAGGCATTGATCTACCTAGCGAGGCGTATGGTCGAATCCCAGATCGTCAATGGCGTTTAGATTATTGGACAGAGAACAAAGATTTCTACTGCAATTACAAAGAACGAGCAGCGAAGAAAGATCTCACTCCATTCTTGATTGAGTTAGCTAGAGAGAACTGTATTGATGGCGGAGTCTTACGAGCTGGCGATGCCGTCAACTTCTCCATTGGCCAAGGTGATACGGTAATTACTCCATTGAAATTAACGCAATCTTATGCAGCAATTGCTAATGGCGGGAAGATCTTGCAGCCATTGATTGCAAAAGCGATTGTTGCAAATGATGGAAAAGTAATTAAAAAATTCACGCCTAAAGTTTTAGGCCAAGTAGATGCTGATCCAGAAGTTTTTAGATGGTTGACCGACGCTCTGCACCAAGTCACCATTGATGGAACTGCAGCTGGAGCTTTTGCAGGATTTCCGGTTGAAGTGGCAGGTAAAACCGGTACCGCTGAGGTTTTTGGTTTGAATTTAGATGGGACTAAGAAAGACTCAACTTCTTGGTTTGCTGCTTACGCACCAGTGAATAAACCAAAGTATGCAGTTGTGGTGATGGTCTCTCAAGGAGGAACTGGTGCAGCTGCAGCTGGCCTTGGCGCTAGACAGATTTATGACACCATTTTTGGTGTAGTAAATGGAAGACAGATACCAGAGAAAATGGTTTATCCATCAGGTCCACCAAGTAAACTTCCAAAGATCTCTGCAACAACCAAAGTAATTGAAGCTTCGCCAACTGCGACTCCATCGCCATCGGCGAGCGTTCGAAAGGTGGGCTAATGAACGAAGCAGTTCGTAGTTATACCTACCGTCGACAAAAGCGTAATTTAACGGCCGGCTTTGATCCGGTTTTAACTTTTGCAGTTGGAGCGTTGCTAATTATCGGGACGATCCTGGTCTACGCCGCTACCCGCAATTGGTATGCGGCAGCCGGTGAAGATCCACAGTATTACTTGAAACGCCACGGAATTAACGTCGTAATCGGAATCGCATTAGCGATGGGCATGACTTTTATTGATTACCGAGCCCTTCGCGCCTACACGCCATTTGTATGGGGAGCAGGCGTACTTGGCCTGATAGCAGTTTTGATTCCAGGGATTGGAAGCACCATCAATGGCGCGAGAGCGTGGATTGTTCTACCTGGTGGCTTCTCTCTACAACCGGCAGAGTTAGCAAAGATTACGATCATCATCGGAATGTCCATGATTCTTACCGAACGTATGCATGGTCAAGAAGAAGTTAGCAATAAAGATGTGCTCCAAGCTTTAGCAATCGCTGCAATCCCAGTGCTTTTGATAGTTGCTCAACCAGATATGGGAACTATCTTGATTATTAGCGCGATTGTGGTGACGATTATTGCAACCAGTGGTGCGCCAGCGAGGTGGGTGGTCGGGCTGCTACTTCTTGCAGTACTTGGTGGTTTCATTGCCGTGAAGGCAAATGTGGTTAGTGATTATCAATTAAAGCGTCTGCAATCTTTTGTAAATCCAAATGCAGATATGCAAGGCACTGGTTATCAATTACGACAGGCCAGAATTACTGTGGGCTCTGGTGGATTGCTAGGTACTGGATTATTTGATGGCCCCCAAACTAATGGACGCTTTGTTCCTGAACAGCAGACTGACTTTATTTTTACGGTAGCTGGAGAACAGACTGGCTTCTTAGGAAGTAGTTTGATTATCTTGTTGTTAATAACGGTAATGATGCGCGGTTTTAGTATCGCGCGAAGAACTACAGATCCATTTGGACGACTAGTATCAGTTGGCGTAGTGGCATGGTTCGCCTTTCAAACATTTGAAAATATTGGAATGACTCTTGGTCTGATGCCGATGACAGGAGTACCACTTCCATTTCTTTCCTACGGTGGTTCTAGCATGTTCGCAAATATGATCGGAATTGGACTGTTACAGAATGTCCACGCACGTTTACGTGGCTAAATAGCGGTAATGGCGTTTTTGCCCAATTACTGCCATACTTACCCAGCATCCAGTGCGCGCCTCACAGGCAGCAGCGCGGAGCGAAGTAAAGTTCAAAAAGATTTGTCTGATTGATTTCAGACCCGAAACAGCTAAAGCTAAATAAGTTTTGGCACATAAAGGATTTGGTGTAAATGGCCAACGAGCCAAAAGCGCCGCGTAAGCGCGCAAGTAAAAAAGCAGCCTCTGAAAGTAATGTAGAGAGCACAGATACCGGTGATAAAACTGAGAAACGCTCTCGTAAGAAGGCAATTCCAGCCGCAATTGCTGCTCCAATCTTCCAAGCAGCTCCTGCCGTTACTGAGAAGAAGGCTAAATCCGACAACAAAGCGGATAGCAAGAAATCAAAGGCTGAAGTTTCTGAAAGCAAGGAAAAAGGCAGAGATAAAAGCGGTGATCGTTTTGAAGACGATTCAGATTCACGTCGCGGCGGTAGACGTCGTAGACGCGGGGGCCGTGGTCGCCGTAAGGGAAATGAAGGCCAAGACGAGAATTTAGATTCAACTTCAAGCGACGAACAGAGCGAAGCAACATCACATCGTCGCCGACGACGCCGTCGTAGCGCCGAAGATGGAGTCCAACCGGGCGAGAGCATCGATGAAGATGGCGTATTAACGGTTGTAAAGGTTCGTGAGACTAAAGAGCGTGCCGAGAGACCAGAACGCGCAGATCGAAACGATCGCCAATCACGCCGTGAAGGTCGCCATCACCGCCGTGAAGGTCGCCATCGTGAAGATCGTAGAGATTTCCGAGATGGATATCGCGAAACATATCGACGTCGCGGCACCATCATCACTGAAGGTGAATTTCTTGCCCGTCGCGATGAAGTAAAACGAGAGATGTTAGTTCGCCAAAAAGGTGATCGCACTCAGATTTGCGTAATCGAAGATGGCGTAATGGTCGAACATTATGTAAATAGAAACTCAGCAACTTCTTATGTTGGAAACGTTTATTTAGGAAAAGTACAGAATGTGCTTCCATCAATGGAAGCGGCCTTCGTTGATATCGGTAAGGGTCGTAACGCTGTTTTATATGCAGGTGAAGTCAATTGGGATGCAGCGGGAATGGAAGATTCCTCATCACGCAAGATTGAAATGGCACTTAAGACTGGCCAACCAGTATTAGTTCAAGTTACAAAAGATCCAATCGGCCAAAAGGGTGCGCGCTTAACTAGCCAGATCTCACTTCCTGGTCGTTATGTTGTTTATGTTCCAGGTGGAGGAATGAGCGGAATCTCTCGTCGCCTTCCAGAGCCAGAGCGCATTCGCATTAAGAACATTCTCAAAGGTTTAGTTCCGGAGGAAGCCGGAGTAATCGTTCGTACCGCTGCCGAAGGCGTAAGCGAAGAGGAGCTAACTGGAGATATCGCAAGGCTCAAGGCGCAATGGGAAGAGATTTATCAGAAGTCACAGAATCCAAATTTCCATCCGCCGGTTGCGCTGTACACAGAACCAGACTTAGCCGTTCGCGTTATCCGCGATATTTTCTCAGAAGATTTCAGTTTGCTTAAGATTCAAGGTGATCAGGTATTTAATGACATCTCTGATTATTTAGGTTTCATCGCACCAGAACTTTCAAAGAAGATCGAGAAGTACACGGGTACCGGAGATCTCTTTAGCGACTATCGCGTCGACGAACAGTTGGCAAAGGCATTTGATCGCAAGGTTTATCTACCTTCAGGTGGTTCTTTAGTTATCGATCGCACCGAAGCGATGGTGGTAATCGATGTAAACACCGGTAAGTTCATCGGTAAAGGCGGAAACTTAGAAGAGACCGTAACCAAGAACAACTTAGAAGCTGCCGAAGAGATTGCACGCCAACTTCGCCTTCGAGACTTAGGTGGCATTGTCGTCATCGACTTCATCGATATGATTTTGGAATCAAACCGCGAAGCTGTGATGCGTCGATTAATTGAATGTTTGGGTCGCGATCGCACCAAACATCAAGTTGCTGAAGTAACTTCACTTGGTTTGGTGCAATTAACTCGTAAACGAATTGGTCAAGGTTTGATCGAAGCATTTAGCACTACCTGCGATAGCTGTAATGGTCGTGGAATTCATATTCACACCGAACCAGTGCGTGCTAAAGCTGCAGAGCCGGTATTTGCTGGACATCATGATGAACATGAAGCAGAAGAAGATGATTCAACATCTGATTCTGGCCAGAACGATTCCAAGGGCGAAAAACGCGGAATTAAGCCTAGAAAGCGCCGTAGAGCGGTAAGCACTGGGGTGGTTCATACCTAGGTTTAAGACGTTTTAAGAGGTTTTAAGACGATTTGAGTATGTGGACGCTCATTTCGTAAGATATCCCCCTGCCCAAACGGGCTTTAGAAGATCAACACAGGTAGAAGGAAACAATGTACGCAATCGTGAAGGCTGGCGGGCGCCAAGAGAAGGTCGCAGTTGGCGATACCGTTACTGTAGATCACATCGATGCTGCAGCTGGTTCAACTGTCTCATTCCCAGCAGTACTTGTTGTTGATGGCTCATCAGTAACTTCTGATCCAAAGGTGCTATCTGGCGTAAAGGTAACCGCTGAGATCGTCGATCAGACTAAGGGACCAAAGATTCATATTCTTCGTTACAAGTCGAAAACAGGTTATCGTCGTCGTGAAGGTTTCCGTTCACAGTTGACCAAGGTGAAGATCACCGCAATCAACGGTGTTAAGTAATAGGTTTAAATAAGGTTTAATAAAGGGAGAGTGAAAATAAATGGCAAGTAAAAAAGGTGTCTCCTCAACCCGTAACGGTCGCGACTCCAATCCACAGTTCCTTGGCATCAAGCGCTTCGGTGGACAGGTCGTAAAGGCTGGCGAAATCATCGTCCGTCAGCGCGGAACTAAGTTCCACCCAGGTGCAAATGTGGGCATCGGAAAAGATGACACATTGTTCGCACTATCTGCAGGTGCAGTTAAGTTCGGTCGCGCACGTGGCCGCGACGTAGTTAACGTATTACCTGTAGCTTAATTTCGGTTCTTTAAAAAGAGCGGGCCGGCGATGCTGGTCCGCTTTTTATTTTCAAGTAAATAATTCAAGTGAATAATTCAAGTAAATAAATAGGAAGGGAACAGGATCATGACAACATTCGTCGATCGCGTAACCCTTCATGTTGCTGCCGGAAAGGGTGGCGATGGTTGCGTCTCGGTTCATCGCGAAAAGTTCAAACCACTTGGCGGCCCTGATGGCGGCAATGGTGGCCGTGGTGGAGATATCGTTTTAGTAGTCGATCCAAACATCACCACACTTCTAGATTTTCATCATTCACCTCATCGACGTGCAACAAGTGGGCGTCAAGGTTATGGTGATCGTAAAGATGGATCACAAGGTGAAGATCTAATTCTTGGAGTTCCATCAGGAACTGTCGTTTTCGACGATAAAGGCAATCAATTAGCTGATCTAATCGAGATTGGAACAACTTTCATGGCTGCAGAAGGTGGTCGTGGAGGACTTGGAAATGCAGCTTTAGCATCATCAAAGCGTCGCGCACCAGGCTTTGCGCTACTTGGCGAACCAGGTGAAGAGCGCACACTTGTTCTGGAGTTAAAGAGCGTTGCAGATATCGCATTAGTTGGTTTTCCAAGCGCTGGAAAGTCATCATTGATTGCTGCAATTTCAGCAGCTCGTCCGAAAATTGCAGATTATCCATTTACTACTCTGGTTCCAAATCTTGGCGTAGTAAGCGTTGGCGATACTCGCTTCACGGTTGCTGATGTTCCAGGATTGATACCTGGCGCATCACAAGGAAAAGGTTTAGGACTTGAATTTCTTCGCCATGTCGAACGCTGTGTTGCTCTGGTTCATGTGTTGGACTGCGGAACTTTAGAGACGGATCGAAATCCAATCGATGATTTAGAGATTATCGAATCGGAGTTGAAGCAATATGGTGGCCTGGATAGCCGTCCAAGAATTGTGGCGCTGAATAAAGTTGATCTGCCTGATGGCAAAGTGATGGCAGAGATGGTTACCAAGAGTTTGCAAGAGCGAGGATATGAGGTTTATCCAATCTCCGCTGCAACAAGAGCAGGCGTACAAGAACTTCTCTACGCGATGGCTAAATTGGTGCAAAGCGCCAGAGCTGAAGTAAAGAGTGATCAACGAACCCGAATTGTGATTCGCCCAACTGCCGTTAACGACAGTGGTTTTAAAGTATTTGCAAATAACGATGGCACGTTCACGGTAATCGGTAAGCGAGTTGAGCGCTGGGTTCGCCAAACTAATTTTGCTAATTCAGAAGCGGTTGGCTATTTGGCTGATCGCTTAGCTCAGGCCGGAGTTGAGAAAGAGCTATTCAAAGCTGGAGCAGTTGCCGGAAGCGAAGTGCGTATCGGTAATGACGATAACGCAGTCATCTTTGATTGGGAGCCAACCATCGAAGCAGGTGCCGAAATGTTGGCTAAAAACCTGCAGCGCCGTGGTGAGGATGCGCGCCTTGATGCCATCTGGAAGAGCGAGAAGGTTCAAGATCAATTAACTGAAGAAGAGATTGCAAGACAATGGGAGTACTCAGTTTCAAATCCAAATACTCCAGAGTTAATTGAGGAAGTCTCCGTAGAAGGTGAGGATGACAATGCGAAATGAGGTAAAGAACGCAAAGCGTATTGTCATAAAGATTGGTAGCTCATCGCTCACGGATGGTGGAGCAGGGCTGGATGCCGCTGCCGTCGATCGTTTAGTTGATGTGGTTGCAAATGCCCGCAAGAACAGTGCCGAGGTTTTGGTCGTTTCATCAGGTGCGATTGCTGCAGGACTTGCACCATTGGGCCTGCAATCAAGACCTAAAGATCTATCTACACAACAAGCGGCAGCTTCAGTTGGACAGGGGTTGTTGATTCATCGTTACACCGAAAGTTTTGCGAGATACGGAATTACTGCATCTCAAGTACTTTTAACAACGACCGATGTAGTCCGCAGATCTCATTACTCGAACGCACAGCGTGCGCTCTTTAAATTGATCTCACTAGGCGTAGTACCTGTAATAAATGAAAACGATACGGTGGGCACAAGTGAAATTCGTTTTGGCGATAATGATCGCTTGGCAGCGCTAGTCGCGCTACTTACTCAAGCAGATTTGCTTGTAATCGTCTCGGATATCGATGCACTTTACGACGCGCCACCATCAGAAGCTAGCGCTAAGAAGATTTCAGAAGTCAGAGATTTAAACGAAATTGCGGATATCAAATTAGGTGGTGCTGGTACCGGAGTTGGAAGCGGCGGCATGGTTACCAAAATCGATGCTGCGCGAATTGCAACTAGCGCAGGAACTGCGATGTTGTTAACCAATGCAAACGATTTGCCTAAAGCGTTAGCGGGCGAGGATTTTGGAACTTACTTTCATGCAAAGTCCAGCAAGAACAGCGCGCGTGCGCTCTGGCTTGCGCACGCTTCAAGTTCTAGTGGAAAGTTAACTCTGGATGCTGGGGCAGTAAAAGCTTTGATTGAAAAGAACGTTTCCTTACTTCCTGCCGGAGTAGTCGCCGTTGAAGGTGTATTTGATGCTGGGGATACTGTTGATTTAGTTGATGCAAGTGGTCGCATCATCGCACGTGGCATCGTAAATTTTGATAGCGATGAGATTCCGAAAATGCTGGGCCGCTCTACTAAGGATCTAGCCGCAGAGCTTGGCCCAGAATTCGAACGCGAGCTTGTGCATCGCGATGATCTAGTTATCTTAAATTAACGTAAAGACTTAGCGATCTCATCTAAAGTCGGGACAATCTTCGCGGATATTCCATCTGCTGATGTTGGTAGGTCGCTAAACTTCAAGATCACCAATTGATTAGTTGGTTGAATAAAGATGTATTGGCCATGTAGTCCCATCATCAAAACAGTATCTGGAAAAGGCAACCAAGTTTGTGCTGAATAACCCCAGCCATAATCAAGGCTATGTTTTGGCGCGGTCATGCGCTTTAGATATTGAGAGCTGATGACTGATGCGCCACCGATGCTGGCCGCACCATTATTTACAAATAATTGTCCAACTCGTGCAAAATCTCTAGCGGTAGCATTAAAACAGCAGAAAGTTTTCTCTATTCCGCCCACCTTATCTACATTCCATTTTGCCTTGCTCTGTGCGCCAATAGGTTGCCAAACATTCTTCTCAAAGTAAGTTGAGACTTTCTCTCCAGTTATCTTTGCAATTACCATGCCAAGTAATTGGGTGTTGACACTGCGGTATTCAGCTTTACTGCCTGGCTCTTCGCGCATCTTTTGGTTGTTATGTAACCACCAGTACAGATCTGTCGATGCATACATCTGCGCAATTGCTACGCCCCAACCGGAGGGACCACTTGGATAGTTATCGCTCACACCAATTCCAGAATCCATATCAAGCAGATTCTTGATAGTCACTTTATCGAAATCGGTGCCAGTTTTATATTCGGGCAAAATGCTGACGAAAGTGTCGGTCTCCTTCAATTTACCTTGGCTGATCAATTGCCCGATCATGATAGAAGTTAAAGTTTTTGCCACTGAATAGGTTGGAAGCAGTGAATCTTTAGTGGTATTTCCAAAGTAGCGCTCATAAACCAACTTGCCATCTTTAACCACTAAGAATGCATTGGTCTTAGTCTCATCCAGAAATTCATCGGTTGAGATTTTTCTTCCATCGTAATTAATCTGCGCAGGAAGTGACACATGACCAACCGACCACGGAACTCTGGTGTCCGCCGGCTCGATAACGTGCGCTGGCATCAAATCTGGAGTCTTAGAGGCAGGTGCTAGACCCAATCGGATTGCTGCAATCGGTTCGGGGTACCTGATTACTTTTGTTAATCCAAATAAAGCTAAATACAAGACCAAAACTGATACGAAAGTGCGCTTGATTAATTTAAACACTTGGAAAGCGTATCGCCCATTAAGATTATGGCCATGGATGCGCAGTCTCTAGTAAACCAAATGGCGGATACCGCCCGTGTTGCTGCGCGCACTTTGGTTAGCGCCTCGTACGCAGAGCGACAAGCGGCGCTAAATTTGATTGCCGACCAAATTGAGGCGAAAGCCTTTGAAATCCAAGAGGCTAATCAATCCGACATGGAACGCGGAAAACGCGACGGATTAAATAGCCAATTGCTGGATCGACTGCTCTTAAATGATGCACGCATTAAAGGAATTGCAAATGGCGCAAGACAAGTGGCCGCGCTAGCTGATCCACTTGGGATAACCCTTCGCGAACGGACGCTGCCAAATGGCTTACATCTTCGCCAAGTATCAGTTCCATTTGGCGTAATTGGCATGGTTTATGAAGCAAGACCAAATGTGACTGTGGATGCTGCGGTTATCTTGTTGATGAGCGGCAACTCCGCATTACTTCGAGGATCTTCTTCCGCAGAGAGTTCTAATGCAATTTTGGTGAAAGTGATGCGCGATGCACTTGCAAATACCAAAATCTCTCCAGAGGTTATTCAATTGGTGCCAAGTAATGATCGCGCCACAACTACTGCATTATTGAAGGCGCGTGGCCATGTGGATCTGGTAATCCCACGTGGTTCGGCATCTTTGATTCGAATGGTGGTCGATGAAGCGACTGTCCCAACTATCGAAACTGGCGCAGGCGTATGCCATGTATATATCGATAAAGATGCCGATCTCGAAAAAGCTATTCCAATTCTGATCAACTCTAAAACTCATAGGCCATCAGTTTGCAATGCCGCAGAAACCTTGCTGGTACATAAAGATCTCCAGAAGAACTTCTTGCCAACTGCGCTAAAAGCGCTCAATGAAGCAAATGTCTTATTGCATGTGGATGCAGATGTTCAGAAAGTAGCAGCTGACTTAGGGATCTCAACTAAATTGGCAGACGAATCTGATTGGTCCACCGAATATGGCGTCCTTGAGATGAATGTTGCCGTGGTTGATTCGGTCGAAGATGCGGTGGCTCATATTTCTAAATACGGAACCAATCACACCGAAGCCATCGTCACTGAAAATAAAGCAACTGCTGATAAATTTGTAAAGATGTCTGATTGCGCAGCCGTAATGATTAATGCATCGACTCGATTTACTGATGGTGAAGAGATGGGTTTTGGCGCTGAGATTGGTATTTCAAATCAGAAATTACATGCCCGTGGACCAATGGGCTTAGAGCAGATGACCACCACCACTTGGGTTGTTACCGGTGATGGCCAAATTCGCCAGTAATCCTTTTCGCAAATAGAATTCCCCGCATGTCTAGCCTCTCTAGAGCTGAAGTTGCCAAGCTAGCGAAGTTGGCCAGAATTCAAATGACCGACGCCGAATTAGATGCGTTATCTACCGAATTCCAAGTCATCTTAGGTGCGGTAGATCGTGTACAGGAGGTAGCAAAGAGCGATGTGCCACCTACCTCGCATCCACTACCAATTACAAATGTAACCAGACCAGATGTAGTGGTTCCATCTCTTACTCCAGAAGCTGCGCTAAGTGGCGCACCTGCAAAAGAGGAGCAACGCTTTCAGGTCCCACAAATTTTGGGTGAAGAATGATTCGTAAAAGCGCATCCGAGATGGCTGCGGCACTTGTCGCTAAAGAGATCACTTCAGTCGAACTGACCAAAGCACATCTAGATCGAATCGCAGAAGTAGATGGGCAGGTACATGCTTTCCTACATGTCGATTCCGAAGGTGCGTTAGCGCAAGCAAAAGCAATTGATGATGCAAGAGCAAAGAATGAGAAATTAGCTCCACTGGCCGGCGTTCCTATTGCTTTAAAGGATGTCTTCACGCAAAAAGGAATTCCGACAACTTGCGGATCAAAAATTCTTGAAGGTTGGCGTCCACCTTACGATGCCACCGTAACTGCAAATCTAAAATCTAATGGCATAGTGATTTTAGGTAAGACCAATATGGATGAGTTTGCGATGGGTTCATCAACTGAGAACTCAGCTTATGGACCAACTCATAATCCTTGGGATCTATCTCGAATTCCTGGAGGTTCAGGTGGTGGCTCATCTGCATCGCTTGCAGCTTTTGAAGCGCCACTTGCGATTGGTACAGATACCGGCGGTTCGATTCGTCAGCCGGCAGCGGTAACTGGAACTGTAGGCGTGAAACCAACTTATGGCGGCGTATCTCGTTATGGCTTAGTGGCGTTCTCATCATCACTTGATCAAGGTGGACCATGTGCACGTACCGTCCTTGATGCGGCGCTGTTACACGAAGCTATTGCAGGACATGATCCTAAAGATTCAACTTCCATCAATGCGCCGGTTCCAAATGTTGTAGAGGCGGCAAAACGCGGTGAAGTTAAAGGTTTGAAAATCGGCGTAATCAAAGAGCTCCAAGGCGAGGGATATCAAAAGGGAGTTCTAAATCGATTTAATGAATCTATAGAACTACTTGCTTCTTTAGGCGCGGAGATCGTAGAAGTTTCATGCCCATCATTTGAATATGCGTTGGCGGCTTATTATTTGATTGCACCTTCTGAATGTTCATCTAATCTCGCTCGTTTTGATGCGATGCGTTATGGCATCCGTGTTGGCGAAGGTGACGCTGAAGCAGTCATGAGCGCAACTCGCGCTGCTGGATTTGGCCGTGAAGTAAAGCGTCGAATCATTCTCGGAACTTATGCGCTATCAAGTGGCTATTACGATGCATATTATGGAAGCGCTCAAAAGGTGCGCACTTTGATCATGCAAGATTTTGCCAAGGCGTTTAGCGGTGCTGAAGTTTTAGTTTCCCCAACTGCACCAACTACTGCATTTAAGATTGGTGAAAAAGCAAACGATCCGCTTGCCATGTACTTAAATGACATCGCAACCATCCCAGTTAACTTAGCTGGAATTTGCGGAATGTCTTTGCCATCAGGTTTAGCAGATGAAGATAACTTGCCAGCCGGTTTTCAAATCATGGCACCTGCGATGCAGGATCAACGTCTATACAACGTCGGCGCAGCGCTTGAAGCAGCGCTGGTATCAAAGTGGGGCGGTTCGATTTTGGATAAAGCTCCTGCGTTAGGCGGTGGCAAATGAGCACCAATATGAAATACGAGCAGGTGATTGAGAAGTATGAACCAGTGATGGGTCTAGAAGTTCACGTAGAGCTAAATACCAATTCCAAGATGTTCTGCGGCTGCGCTACCGAATTTGGCGCTGAACCAAATACCCAAACCTGCCCTATCTGTCTTGGCCTTCCTGGCTCTTTGCCAGTTGTAAACGAGAAGGCGATCGAATCTGCCATCAAGATTGGCCTTGCGTTAAATTGCAAAGTTGCGCCATTTAGCCGCTTTGCTCGTAAGAATTATTTCTATCCAGATATGCCGAAGAACTATCAGACTTCACAATATGACGAACCGATCTGTTATGACGGTTATTTAGATGTAGAGATCGATACCGAAGAGGGAATTAAGCAATTCCGAATCGAAATCGAACGTGTGCACATGGAAGAAGACACCGGAAAGTCTTTACATATGGGCGGCGCTACTGGACGTATTCACGGCGCGGATTATTCGTTGCTTGATTACAACCGCGCTGGTATTCCTTTAATTGAAATTGTTACCAAGATAATTCCAGGTACTGGTAAATATGGACCTGAAGTTGCGAAGGCATATGTTGCCGAACTACGTGATATTTTGCGCAGCATTGGGGTATCCGATGTAAAGATGGAGCAAGGTTCACTTCGCTGTGATGCAAACGTATCGCTTCGCTTAATTGGCTCCGATCAATTGGGTACTCGCTCAGAAACTAAGAATGTTAATTCATTACGTTCAGTAGAGCGCGCTATACGCGGCGAGATGATCCGTCACGCCGAACTTTTAGATAAGGGCGAGCGAGTGATTCAGGAGACCCGTCACTTCCACGAAGACACAGGATTAACCACCAGTGGACGCTCCAAGGAACAAGCTGAGGATTATCGTTATTTTCAAGATCCTGACTTGGTTCCGGTTGCACCAAGTGCGGAGTGGATCGAACAATTACGAGCATCGCTTCCAGAGAAGCCATCTGCAAGAAGAAAGCGCTTACAAAGCTCATGGTTAGTGCCTGATAAAGAGATGGCAGCCATGGTCAATGCAGATGTATTAGATATCGTCGAAACCACCGTCAACTTAGGTGCCGATCCAACTAAAGCGCGTGGCTGGTGGCTTGGCGAAATCTCTCGCATTGCAAACGAGAAGGAAGTTCAAGTTTCAGATTTAACAATCACACCTTCGGATGTTGCAGAGATTATCGAATTGATCAACAAGGGCGAATTAACTGACAAGTTGGCACGCCAAGTTGTCGAGGGCGTAATCAACGGAGAAGGAAAGCCAGCTGAAGTGATTTCAGCGCGTGGCTTTAAAGTAGTTAGCGATGACGGCGCTTTGCTTGCTGCGATCGAAAAAGCCTGTGCTGCAATGCCAGATGTTGCAGAGAAGGTACGCGGCGGACACTTGCCTGCAGCCGGCGCGCTAATTGGTGCAGTCATGAAAGAGACTAAAGGCCAAGCAGATGCTGCGAAAGTTCGCGAACTTCTACTTGGCCATTTAGGTCAATCCGGAAATTAGTGCGCGATTGCGCCACCTTCGTTCTCGACAATCGCATCTTTTCCAACATTGATTGCAATTGCTAAGACAATTGCCCCAATTACCAAAAAGAGCGCGCCGACTCGGAATGATTGAGTAAATCCATGTACCAAACCATTAGGTACGGCCATCTCACCTAGGGCTTGATTAGCTGCGATGTACTTTGCAGTTGCGGTAGTTGCCACTGTATTAAGTAGGGCAGTTCCTAATGATCCACCAACTTGTTGGCTGGTGTTGGTCAAAGCCGAAGCTACACCTGCATCACGATTACCTACTCCGTGAAGTGCAGTGGTTGTCACAGGAATGAAAACATTTGCCATACCAGTACTCATGATTATTAAGGCAGGAAAGACGCTAGTCCAGTAATTACTTGTAGGAGTTATGGTTGAAAGTAGCAATAATCCACCTGCAGCCAACAGCAATCCAAGGATCATATGTGGCTTAGGGCCATTCTTCGGCAGTAATTTAGAGACGATTCCAGCATTTACTGCAATACCTATAGAGAATGGCAAGAATCCAAATCCACTGTGTAGGGGCGTCCAATTAAGCACAACCTGGAGATACAAACCAAGGAAGAGAAACATGGAAAATAATCCAGCTCCAACAATCAACATTCCAAGATATGAGCCTCCACGGTTTCTCTCTGCAATCACATGAATCGGCATCAGTGGGAATTTCGCACGACGTTCCTCAAAATAGAAGAGCACTAGTAGAAGTACCGCTACCACTAAGAAGATAATGGTGGTTCGATCACTCCAACCATGATTAGCTGCATGATTGAATCCATATACAAGCGAGAACAATCCAGCCGTTGCAGTGATTACTCCAGGGAAGTCATAACCATGCTCGCCACCTGACTTTGATTCATGTAACCACTTAGCCGCCATAATTCCAGCGAAGATCGCAAATGGAACATTGACGCCCAAGCACCAACGCCATGAAAAATATTCTGTGAGAGTTCCACCAAGGATCAAACCAATCGCAGCGCCGCCACCTGAAATCGCACCCACAACACCAAATGCTTTTGCGCGCTCCTTTGGATCTAGGAAAGTGACGCTCAAAATAGAGAGCACTGCCGGAGCAAGTAGCGCTCCGAAAACACCTTGCAGCGCGCGTGCTGCAAATAACTGTTCCTGATTTTGTGCAATTCCACCAATTGCGGATGCGCCTGCAAAGCCTAAAAGTCCAATGATGAATACTTTTTTGCGACCAATAAAGTCACCAATACGTCCGCCAACAAGTAGCAAGCTTCCGAATGCCAAGGTGTAAGCGGTGACAATCCATTGTTGATTGGCATCGGATATTTGAAGATCAATTTTTGCACTTGGGATAGCGATGTTTACGATGGAGGCATCCAAAATAACCATAAGCTGCGAGATGGCCAATACAAATAAGGTTTTCCAACGATCACGGTAAATAATTTCAGGCGAGACGATTTTCAAAATAAGCTCCGAGTCTTAATTAATTTAAATAGATAACTTAGGTTAACTTAGGTTAAGCACCTTCATTCTAGAGGTACGTTTCACGAGTTGAGACGCTTTGAACACTTCAAATTATTCAATTGAGCCTTTATGATGCACCTATGACCAATATGAAACCACGTTCTTGGATGGTAACTGATGGCTTAGAACGTGCTCCAGCAAGAGGCATGTTGCGTGCAGTTGGTATGAAAGATGAAGATTTTGCAAAACCACAGATTGGAATTGCATCATCTTGGAATGAAATCACCCCATGCAATCTCTCACTTGATCGTTTGGCTAAAGCCTCTCGCCAAGGCGTGATTGATGC
>CAZYJU010000009.1:0-2494 GCA_964647945.1 uncultured Actinomycetes bacterium
CCTAGACTTACTGAACCAGAATCAGCAGGGCTGCCAATTACCCCATACCCCAAAGAAGTTTTTTAGTGCCGGCGTAGTTTACCTTCCGTTTAGATCAAAGACTAATCGCATCGCTAATGCGCGTAAGTGAGGCATCTTTACCAAGTAACTCAAGTGATTCAAAGAGTGGTGGCGAAATATGGCTTCCGGTCGCTGCAATACGCACTGCGCCAAAAGCAATTCTCGGCTTTAGCCCTAACTCCTCAATCAAAGCAGTTCTAAGCGCATTTTCGATGTTTTCATGGTTCCAAACATCTAGCCGCTCTAGAACTTCATGTGCGCGCTTTAAGACAGATTTGCTCTGTTCATCTTTGATCTTTTCTTTAGAGTCAGCTTCTATCTCTAATTTATCTACAAAGAGAAACTTCAGCATCGCAGGGATTTCGCTTAACTTTACGATGCGCTCTTGGATTATTGGCAACGCTTGCTTTACGACTTGAATTTCAGCGTCACTTCCCTTGATTACTCCAGAATCCTTCAAGAATGGCAACGCCCAACCTAGAAAAGCATCTGGAGTCAAAGCTCGTATTTTGTCCCCGTTTATCGCTTCTAACTTCTTCATATCAAAACGGGCTGGGGATGAATGTACATCATGCACTTCAAAGAGTTGAACCAGCTCTTGCATCGTTATATCTTCGCGATCTTCTCCCGGTGACCAACCAAGTAGCGCTAAATAATTACAGATTGCCTCTGGCAAGAACCCTTGTTCGCGATACCAAGCAATTGATACTTCACCGTTTCGTTTCGAAAGTTTGGCGTTATCTTGACCCATCACAAAAGGTAAATGCGCAAAAGTTGGATATTGATCTTCACTTAATCCCATCGCTTTATAAACTTGAATTTGCCGTGGGGTTGAAGAGAGCAAATCTTCTCCGCGAAGCACATGGGTTACTTTCATCAAAACATCGTCAACTGCCACAGCTAATGTATAAAGTGGAGAGCCATCTGCTCTCATCAGAACAAAGTCCGGTACATATTTATGATCGAACGAGACTTCTCCGCGAATCTCATCAACGAAAGTTGTACTTCCATCATCCATGCGCATACGAAGAACTGGCTTTCGCCCTTCACTTTGAAATTTAGCAACTTGATCAGCAGTTAGATCTCGACAAGTTCCGCCATATCCAGGTGCCACATTTGCCGCTCGTTGGCGTTCGCGCTCTGCTTCTAACTCTTCTGCGCTGCAATAGCAGTGATATGCAGCTCCACTTGCAAGAAACTTATCGGCCCACTCTTTATAGATATCGAGCCGCTGTGATTGCAGATATGGTCCATTTGGGCCGCCAACCTCAGGGCCCTCATCCCAATTGAGTCCCAACCACTTTAAAGTGTCGATTGCACGTTGAATGTATTCATCGGTAACGCGCTCTTTATCTGTATCTTCGATGCGAAAGATAAAAGTTCCGCCAGTATGGCGAGCAAAAGCCCAGTCAAAAAGTGCAGTGCGAATGTTGCCCACGTGCAGATCTCCAGTTGGAGATGGTGCGAAGCGGACTCGAATCTCTTTGCCTGTTTTCTTAACCACGGGCGCTGAGTTTATTGGTTAATTCGCCAAGACCTGAAATCGCACAGCTGACGCTTCCATGCTCTGGGATTGGACCAATCCCTGCTGGTGTTCCAGTCAAAATTACATCTCCTGGCAATAAAGTCATAACAGATGAAATGAAATGAATGATCTCAGGTACATCAAACATCATCTGATCTAAGGTGGCGCGCTGTTTTAACTCGCCATTTACAGTGCAGGTAATCTCTTGTTTGCCTGGTAGAAAATCTGTATCAATCCATGGCCCAATTGGACAGAAAGTGTCAAAGCCTTTTGCTCTAGTCCACTGACCATCTCTCGATTGTAAATCTCTTGCAGTTACATCATTTCCGATGGTGTAGCCAAAAATAACTTCATTAGCGCGCTCTTTTGGAACATCCTTACAAATTCTGCCGATCACAACAGCCAGTTCTGCTTCGTGATCTACTCGCTCTGACATCCACGGCCATTGAATTACATCATTGGGGCCAGCTACCGATGTATTTGGCTTTAAGAAAATGATCGGTTCTGCTGGTACCTCTCCGCCCATTTCCTTTGCATGTTCTGAATAGTTTTTGCCCACACAAACTACTTTGCTTCGCGGAAGCACTGGCGCTAACAATTTAACTTCATCTAACTTTGCTAATTTTCCATTCTTTGCGATACCGCTAAAGATCGGATCACCATTGATAACTGCGATTGTTTGCAGATCATCCTCTAAGACGCCAAATAGCGGATCCGTGCCAAGTTCATTTGCAATCGGGGTTTGAGCCTTGGGAGTAAATCGAAGTACGCGCATTTAAATTACAACTCCACTTCGCTCTCTTGGCGTTCTAGGATCATGCTGCTGATTCGACGGCGACGTCCTATTGGTCTCTCTGCCGTTACTTTCCAGCCTGCCAGATTAAATGTCGAACCTGGAATTGGAACGCG
>CAZYJU010000009.1:2594-13207 GCA_964647945.1 uncultured Actinomycetes bacterium
CTCTGCTCTGCATCATGATGATCATGTGCACGCTTTGCCAAATCTTTAATATAGGCAATACCGATGATTTGATCGATACTATCTCCAACGACTGGAATACGTGAATAACCTGAACGAAGTGCAAGGGATAGCGCTTGGCGCAATGTCTTATCGCGTTCGATCCAAACCATCTCAGTTCTTGGAACCATCAACTCGCGAACCAAAGTGTCACCCAATTCGAACACTGAATGGATCATTTCGTGCTCGTCTTCTTCAACAAGTCCGCGTTCGTGTGCTTGATCTACTAGATCGCGCAACTCTTCTTCATTTGCAAAGGGTCCAGATTTATAACCTTTACCTGGTGTAATTGCATTACCAATTGCAATTAGCAAGCGAGTGATTGGGCCAAGAAAAACAGATAGACCATATGCAATTAACGCACCACTTCTAGCCCATTGACTTGGATGCTGTTTTCCAAGAGTTCTAGGGCCTACACCTACGAATATGTATGCCACCAGAATCATGATTCCGACAGAATAGAAAAGTGCAGTAGTTGGGTTATTGCTCTCTAGAAAATATTTGTATAACAAAGCGGTCGAGAATAGTTCCGCGCCTTTTCTAACTAACAACACTACATTTAAATAGCGCGGTAAATCCAAGTGCACTTTACGAACTAATTCACCGCCGCGTTTGCTGGCTAGGTCATCTACAGATACACGCGAGATGCTATTAAAAGCGCTCTCGACTCCAGCTAAATAGCCAGCCAATACCACCAAGACCACAATCAATAAGAGTGTCACTTATTTAGCGCTCCTGACTAGATCCTCTTGCAATGCAAACATCACGCGCTCTTCCTCTAGTTCTTGATGGTCATAGCCAAGTAAATGCAAAAGGCCATGCGCCGCCAAAATCTTCACTTCATGTTCGAAGCTATGTCCTGCACGCTCTGCTTGGGCGCGTGCAACAACCGGTGAAATCACAATATCTCCCAGAATTCCAGGCTCTGGATCATTTGGTTTTAGCTCATCCATTGGAAAACTCATGACATCAGTGGTGCCTGGCAAATCCATCCATTTTTTATGCAAATCTTCCATTTCGCTGTCGCTTATAAAAGCCAAAGTCAGTTCGCAATCTGGATGTAGCCCCAATTCTTTAAGAGAATTTTGCAGCAATTTAAGTACTTCAGATTCGGGAGCTAATTGTCCCGATCGATTTTCCACTTCGATCATCTAATCTGACGAGCTTGAGTTACTGATGAATTGCGCGTCTCGTCATATGCCTCATAAGCGCTAACAATGTCACTGATCAATCGATGGCGAACCACATCCTCGGCTGTTAGATCCATAAATGCAATGTCGTCGATGCCATCAAGAATCTTACGAATTGTGGCAAGTCCAGAGTTCTTTCCATGCGGTAGATCCACTTGGGTTACGTCTCCCGTGATTACCATCTTCGAGCCAAAACCTAATCGAGTAAGGAACATCTTCATCTGTTCTGGCGTGGTGTTCTGAGCTTCATCCAAGATAATAAAGGAATCATTTAAGGTTCGTCCGCGCATGTAAGCAAGTGGTGCCACTTCAATGACGCCGCTTTGCATCAATTTCGGAATCGCTTCTTGATCCAACATGTCATGCAGCGCATCGAATAGCGGCCTCAAATATGGATCGATCTTCTCTGTCAGGGTTCCTGGTAGAAAACCTAAATGTTCGCCAGCTTCGACTGCAGGGCGGGTCAAAATGATTCGATTAACTTCGCGCGCTTGTAGCGCCGCAACTGCTTTAGCCATAGCTAGATAAGTCTTTCCAGTTCCGGCTGGGCCGATACCGAAAGTTATGGTGTTCTCTGCAATTGCTTCTACATATGATTTTTGATTTGCAGTCTTTGGTCTGATTGTTCGTCCGCGATTGCTAACGATATTTAATGAGAGAACTTCAGCTGGATGCTTTTGCGGATTCGATTTGAGCATGGAGATCGAACGCTTAATTACTTCAGGGCTAATATCTTGGCCAGAGCGAAGCACCACCAAAAGCTCGGTGACTAGCTGTTCGACTCTCTCGCACTCTTCCGCATCTCCGCGAAGTGCGATCTCGTTTCCACGCACGGTTAGTGAGATATTTGGGAATGCCGCTTCTATTTCACGTAAATTTCGATCTGTTGGTCCTACGAGTGCGACCATTGGAATAGCGGTCGGGACCGTTATGAGAGTTCGTTCCATGTGAGACAAATTCTATCTAAAAATTTTAACCTGGCGGCCAGGTGAAATCACGGCCACCTAGTAGGTGCAAATGAGCGTGAAAAACCGATTGACCGACTGCAGCTCCAGTATTAAAGACGGTTCGATATCCCGGTAATTGACGTTCTGCAGCGATTATTTTGGCGGCTTTAAAAAGCGCTGCCACTACCACTGCACTTGCATCGGCTAACGCAGCTGCGTTCTCAACATGCAAAGTCGGAACCAACAAAACGTGAGTTGGTGCTTGTGGATTTAAATCATTAAATGCCACCACATTCTCGTCCTTGTAGATTATTTCGGCAGGGATCTCGCCCTCAATAATCTTGCAGAAGATGCAATTGGGATCTAGCGCCATAAGCTCACCATACCCGCATCAACGCACTGACTGCGCTAACGGCTGCGAGCCCTGCATGTGCCGAACGCAAGATCGGTCTTCCTAATTTGATTACCTTTGCACCTGCAGTTGTAAATAAAGATAACTCTTCTTCAGTTAAGCCGCCCTCTGGACCGATTATTATCAAAGTGTTTTTGGCTGGTTTTACTATCTCAGAGATTGCGGTGGTGGCAGATTCATGGCAGACCAAAATCTGATCAAATTCTTTAAATAGTTGTAACAAGTCCGTGGTATCTGAAATTGGATAGACCTTTGGGATATTAAATCGACGGCTTTGTTTGGCAGCTTCAATTGCAGCGACTTCCCATTTTTCACTATCTTTGCCGATTGATCTTGCAGATCGCCAAGGATAAATCTCGTTTGCACCTGAAGCAGTAAGTAGCTCTACCGCCTCTTTTGCGCGATCGCTCTTTGGTAAGGCCTGGATTACTGAAATTTTAATTGGCGTTTCTGGCTCGGAACCTTTTTCCAAAATTTCAAGTGCTACTTCTGACTTACTTACAGATTTGATTTGGCACCTGGCCCAATCGCCAAATCCGTTAGATATTAAAAGTTGCTCTCCGACCGACATTCGTAAAACACGATTTGCGTGGTGTGCATTTTCATTTATAAGTATCGGATTATTTAGGTCTTCCACAAAGAATAGTTGCAGCATCAGAACTTAAGCGCTCCGCGCAATTTAGCCATGATGGAACCATCGTCCTGCTTTACTTTAGAGGTATCCGAATCCTCGCCTCTTAAAGCTGCGAATTTACGGAGCAAATCTTCTTGTTCGCGATTTAGCTTTGTCGGAGTTATTACCTCGATATGAACTATCAAATCCCCTCGGCCACTTCCGCGCAATCTGGTGACGCCTAAACCTTTCAAGGCGATTTTGCTGCCAGATTGAGTTCCGGGTTTGATCTCGATCTCAGATTCACCATCTAAGGTTTGGATTTTGGACTTAGTCCCAAGCGCCGCAGCTGAAAATGGGATTGTTAAAGCAAGGTGCAGAGTCTCTCCATCACGGACTAAATATTCATGTTCGCGTTGAATGATCTCAACATAAAGATCTCCTGCAGGCCCGCCACCTGGACCAACTTCCCCGCGACCTGCTAATTGAATTCGATTTCCTGTTTCGACACCGCCTGGAATCTCAACATTGA
Organism: uncultured Actinomycetes bacterium; assembly: GCA_964647945.1. Classification (GTDB taxonomy): domain Bacteria; phylum Actinomycetota; class Actinomycetes; order Nanopelagicales; family Nanopelagicaceae; genus ZLKRG08. Next base: position 6,346 of record CAZYJU010000009.1, read on the forward strand.
TGGTCTGTCTTGCCCGAACGCGTCCATCACCTTGGCATTCTCTGCAAGGGTTACTAATTAGCGTTCCGTAACCCTGGCAAGCAGCGCATGGTCTTGAGGTCATTACTTGGCCCAAGATTGAACGCGTTACTTGTTGTGTCTCTCCGCGACCTTTACAGATTCCGCATAGTGACGGTGAAGTTCCGTCTTGGCAACCACTGCCATTACATTTTTGACAGAGCACTGCACTCTCAACAGTGATCTCTCTTTCTGTTCCGAAACATGCTTCGGCCAAATCAATTTCAACTCTAATTAGCGCATCTTGACCAGCACGTGCACGAGAACGTGGGCCTCTATTTGATGCACCTTGCCCAAAGAAGGCATCCATGATGTCATTGAAACCAAAACCGCCGTTAAATCCTCCACCGAATCCACCGCCAAAACTTCCACCCATGTCATATTGCTGACGTTTCTGCGGATCGCTTAAAACATCGTAAGCGGCAGTTACCTCTTTGAAACGCTCTTGTACCTGTGGATCAGGATTAACATCGGGATGAAGTTCGCGTGCAAGTTTGCGATAAGCGCGTTTGATCTCATCGCCATTTGCATCTCTAGAGACACCTAAGGTCTCATATAAATCAGCCATTTATGCCTGCTCCTGTAGATAACGACTTACGTAATTCGCTACCGCGCTAACAGCAGCCATCGAACTTGCATAATCCATTCGAGTTGGACCAATTACACCTAACGCGCCAACTTCACCGTAACTTGCAGAGATCACACTGGTCTCACGCAAATTGGTCTCTTGCTGTTCGCTGCCGATTCTTACCTGCAAACCTGGCACTCCATTGCTTGCACCACCAAGTAGGCGTAGCAAGACTACTTGCTCCTCTAACGCTTCCAAGATTGGGTGAATCTGCGCAGAAAAATCTTCGCGGAATCGGGTCAAGTTAGCGGTGCCGGCTAGCACTACCTTCTCTTCTGGTCGCTCTAAGGCCATCTCGATCAAAGTTGAAACTATTACCGCCATGTTTCGTCGATCAAGGGCAGACATCGAATCCATAAGAGTAGATAATCGTTCCGCAACATCTGGCAGCTTCTGTCCAGCAATCGAATTGTTTAATTTAATACGCATATTATTTAAGAAATCTTCATCAATATCTGATGCCACATCAATCGTACGTTGTTCGACTCTGCCGGTATCAGTTATGAGAATCAACATCACTCGCAAGGAATTTAGCAAAACTAATTCGACGTGACGCACTTTTGACTTTATGAGAGATGGATATTGGACTACCGCAACTTGCTTTGTCACATCTGCAAGTAATTTGACGGTTCGCATCACCACATCATCTAAATCCAGTGCGCCTTCAAGAAAAGTCTCAATTGCGCGCCGTTCTGGAGTTGAAAGCGGCTTTACGGTTGCAAGTTGATCTACGAAAGCTCGGTAACCTAAATCCGTTGGAATACGTCCGGCGGAGGTATGAGGCTGGGTAATTAACCCCTCTTCCTCTAAAACTGCCATCTCATTTCGAATCGTGGCAGGCGAGACTCCCAAATTATGTTTCTCAGCTAAAACTTTTGAGCCGACAGGTTCATGGGTCGCGACATACTCATCGACAATCGCTCTTAGGATTTCAAGTCGTCTACTCATATCTGCCCCGAATTTTAAGCCATAATCAAGGTGCGCACGATTCGATCTGCGACCAAGCGTCCCTGTGCGGTTAACACCACACGCTCGTCAATTATTTCTACTTCAGATTGAAATTCATCTAACTTGCCGATCTGAGTTGGAGTTAATTCAGAGAGCGCTAGGCCTTCATGAAGGCGAAGTTGCAACATAAACTTCTCATCACGTTTCTGTTCCGCAGTTAATTTCTCACGCTCGAGCATTGGTGATTCAAAATTTGCAAGTTGTGATTGGTATTTACTTGGATGTTTTACATTCCACCATCGAATGCCATCTACATGTGAGTGTGCGCCAGGGCCTAAACCCCACCAATTCTGATTACGCCAATAGACCAAGTTATGTTCTGCCGGCCTTCCCCAATTACTAAGTTCATACCAATCAAGTCCAGCACTTGCAGCTAATTCATCCACCGCTAAATACATCGAAGCCATCAAATCATCATCAGGCTTAGCGATCTCGCCTCGTTTGATTTGAGCGGCCAATTTGGTGCCAGGTTCTACTATCAATGCATAAGCGCTCAAATGATCGACATCATATGAAAGAGCTGTTGAGACCGTCTCTCTCCATTGCTCCAGAGTCTCTCCAGGCGCACCATAAATCAAATCTAAGCTTAGATTTTCAAAGCCAGCTTTTCTTGCATTTAATACAGACTTAGCTACGTTATCTGGATTATGGGTACGGTCTAATACCTTCAAAACATTTGGGTTGGCAGATTGCATTCCCATTGAGATGCGATTTACCCCAATCGCTCGATACTCTTCTAATGATTGCAATGACAAAGTATCCGGATTGCACTCCATAGTGATTTCAATATCAGGTGTGAATTCCCAGCGCTGTTTCAATAAATCAATTACTCGACCCAGCTCTTTTGCGGGCATCAAGGATGGAGTTCCGCCGCCGAAGAAGATGGTTGGGATAGTCGTTGAGTTGGTGCGAGCTGCAAAAGAAACTTCTGCGATCAAAGAATCTATAAATCCTTCAGAAACTTTCTCAAGCGTCCCACCCTCGCGAAGCTCATTTGGAGTGTAAGTGTTGAAGTCGCAGTAGCCACATCGTTTTACGCAATATGGAATGTGCACATAAAACGAGAGGTTAGACATCAGAAATGCGCTCTACTTTTCGCGCGCAGCTTTGACCTTCTCGATATCAGCATCGGTAGCAAGGGCTGCAACGAACGCTTCTTGTGGAACTTCCACGCGACCTACCATCTTCATGCGCTTCTTACCCTCCTTCTGCTTTTCAAGGAGTTTGCGCTTTCTAGTGATATCACCGCCATAACACTTTGCCAAAACATCTTTACGAATTGCGCGAATATTTTCGCGAGCGATAATTTTCGAACCGATAGCTGCCTGAATTGGAACTTCGAACTGCTGCCTCGGGATTAGCTCGCGAAGTTTTTGAGTCATCATCACGCCATATGCATAGGCTTTATCTCTATGCACAATGGAACTAAAAGCATCTACGGTCTCGCTATTTAGCAAAATATCTACCTTCACCAAATTACCAGCCAAGTTGCCCTTCTCTTCATAATCTAAAGATGCATATCCCTTGGTTCGCGATTTGAGCTGATCAAAGAAATCAAAGACGATCTCTGCAAGTGGGAGGTCATATCTAATTTCCACTCGGTCCTCAGATAAATAATCCATTCCAAGCAAAATTCCGCGTCGATCTTGGCAGAGCTCCATGATAGTTCCGATAAATTCACTTGGAGCTAAGACCGTTGCCTTAACGATTGGCTCAAGGACTTCGCTTACCTTTCCATTCGGAAATTCTGAAGGATTGGTAACGGTGATCTGCTTTCCATCTTCCATGGTCACTTCATAAACCACGTTTGGAGCAGTTGAAATCAAATTAAGTCCTGCCTCGCGCTCTAAGCGTTCGCGCACAATTTCCATGTGAAGTAGTCCCAAAAATCCGCAACGGAAACCAAATCCAAGCGCCGCAGAACTCTCTGGTTCATAGACCAAAGCCGCATCATTTAGTTGCAATTTATCGAGCGCTTCTCTAAGCATTGGAAAATCTGCACCATCAATTGGATACAAACCGGAGAAGACCATTGGTTTTGGATCTTTATATCCCGCAAGCGGTTCTTTTGCTGGTTTTTGATAGAGCGTGACGGTATCTCCAACACGTGATTGGCGCACATCTTTAACGCCTGTGATCAGATAACCAACCTCACCAACGCTTAGTCCTTGCGAAGCCATAGGCTCTGGTGAAATCGCGCCTATTTCAAGTAATTCATGTCGTGCACCAGTTGAAATCATCTGAATCTGATCTCGAGGTGAGAGCTTTCCGTCGACGACTCGAATATAGGTAACCACACCTCGATAAACGTCATATACAGAATCGAAAATCAAAGCACGAGTCGGTGCATCTTTTGCGCCAACTGGCGCAGGAATTTGATCGACAATCACATCAAGCAACTCTTCGACGCCCACACCAGTCTTTCCAGATACTCGAAGTACATCCTCTGGTTGGCAACCTATTAACTTTGCTAACTCTGCTGCAAACTTATCGGGTTGCGCTGCTGGAAGATCAATCTTATTTAGAACTGGAATGATCTGTAAGTTGTTCTCCATCGCAAGATATAAATTTGCGAGCGTCTGCGCTTCGATTCCTTGTGCGCAATCCACGAGCAATACTGCACCTTCACATGCAGCGAGCGAACGAGAAACTTCGTATGTGAAGTCCACGTGGCCTGGAGTATCGATCATATTTAATATGTAATCCTTACCGTCGCGACCAGATCTCCAAGGCAGACGTACTGCTTGTGATTTGATGGTAATGCCACGTTCGCGCTCGATATCCATTCGATCTAGATATTGGGCGCGCATCTGACGCGGGTCGACTACTTCGGTAATTTGAAGCATTCGATCGGCAAGAGTTGATTTGCCGTGATCGATATGTGCAATGATGCAGAAATTACGGATCTGTGCGGGATCAGTTGAAGCAGGCTGAGGAGCTTTGCTTAATGGAATTGCCGGCATGGCGGCTTACTAATTACTGATTACTTCTTAGCAGCGGCTTTAGCCATTGCTGACTTCTTGTTAGCTGCTTGGTTGCGATGAATTACGCCCTTAGCAACTGCTACATCAAGAAGTCTGGAAGCGCTACGAAGTTCAGTTTGGACCTTTGCAGCATCGCCTGTCGCTACAGCATCGCGGAATTTGCGGACTGCGCTCTTTAAACCAGAGGTCACTGCCTTGTTACGTTGGCGAGCCTTCTCATTGGTCTTAATTCGCTTAATCTGCGACTTAATGTTTGCCACTTTATCTCCTTGATGTTTCGCCTTTCACGCTATTTCTTGCGTGCGGGCAGGTCGCAAAGGTTACCAGCGCCTATCGGTCGGTTCAAATTCGCTTTGGATTCGCTTTAAATCGCTATCCGCTGGCCCATTCGGCAGGCACAGATCGTGATTATGGCGCGCTCCAAAGCATATATAGGGTCGCTAGCGCCACCTTTTACCTGGGCATCGCATTTAGCGATTGCTGCTACTGCATTAGATAAAGTCGACGCGTTCCAACCATTTAATTGTCTACGCGCTTTATCAATCTGCCAAGGTGCCATTCCGAGTTCGCCAGCTAATTCAAATGATTTCTGTCCTCGATTTACACCAGAAACTTTTGCAATTCCGCGTAATGAAGATGCAATTGCGCTTGTGATCATTACTGGATCGGTTCCGGTAGTTATGGCATGGCGCAAAGTAATTAAACTTTGTGCGACATCACCAGTCATTACCTGATCTGCAACATCAAATCCGGTGGTTTCGATTCGACCTTGGTGGTATCGGTTTACGTGGTTCAACTCAATTACGCCCGCTGGAGTATCGGTTGCAAGTTGCGACACCGCCGCGCTTAACTCTCGAAGATCTGTACCTGCTGCATTTACTAATGCGCTGATTGCGGCCGGCGATGCCTTGCGCCCCAGGTCTAAAAATAGATTTTTTACAAATTCTTCCTTGTCGGATTCTTTCTTAAGCGGTTCGCAGGAGATCAACTCTGGTTTGGTTTTCTTAATACTCTCTAATAGCGCTTTACCTTTCACGCCACCTTTATGAACCAGAATTAACGTGAGAGTGGGATCTGTATTTTCTATATAACGAGTGATCTCTACCTTTGCATCTTCATCTAAATCTTGTAAGTCGCGAATGATCAAGGCGCGTCGATCTGAGAAAAGGGATGGCGATAAGGCATCAGATATTTCTCCAACTGAGATTTCTCCGGCAAACAAAGTATTGATTTCAGCGCTTTCTTCCTTTAATTGCGCGATTAACTTGGATAGCGCTCGATCTGCCAGTGCGCTCTCTGCGCCTAGTATCAGATAGATATCCTTCAAGCGATCCTCCAAAGCACCGGTAATCCCAATACGCCGACCTTACTAGAAGAGATAGACATCTTCTTGGGGTCAATCGCGATAGCGCCATTTTGGTCGGTTCGAAGTACTTTGCGAAATAGTTTGAGAGTCTGCTTATCGGGATGGCCGTATCGATTTTCTTTGCCAACACTAACTATTGCAAGGTCAGGGTCCGCCATTCGATTGAAGTTGAGGTTCTGATATCTGGAACCATGATGTGCAACTTTTAGAAATTTCACTTTAGGAACCGTGATCATACTTTGCGCATCAGGTTCTATGTCTCCAGTAGTTAGAAGGGTGTAATCCGGAGCGCTTACCAAAGCTACGATGCTTTGGTTATTGATCTCGCTACCTTCCCCACCATTATCAGTAAAGTTATGAATAGCCCCATCTGGCCAGAGAATTTCAATTCTTAAATTACCAACTTGAATCTGCTCCCCGCGTTGCGCCTTACTAAGCACTTTAACCACTCTACGATTTTTGATTGCACCAATGAAGCCGCCGATATGATCTTGGTGCGGATGCGTGAGAATTAGTAATGGAATCTCTTCTATTCTCAATGACTTTAGGCATTGGTCAATTACTGCAGGATCAGACCCAACATCGATCACAACAGCTGAACGGGTATTAACCTTTAAAACCATGGCATCACCTTGACCGACATCGCAATTTGCGATCTGCCAATCATTGTTCGGCCAGCGTTGTAGAAATGTCAGAACTAAAACAAACACGAGAATTAGGATCCACCACTTGCGAAACCACCAGAGAAGAAGCGCAAAAAATACAATCAATAGCGCGCTCTTTAATTGAAGCACCGCAGGCTCTGCCGCCATAAATGCG
>CAZYJU010000009.1:13307-15957 GCA_964647945.1 uncultured Actinomycetes bacterium
AATCAATAGCGCGCTCTTTAATTGAAGCACCGCAGGCTCTGCCGCCATAAATGCGATCTTGGTGATCCAATTGGCCGGAACTTTTGCAATGGAGATCAACATTGGAGCAATTGGTGGCGCTAAAGCCGAGATGAATCCCAATATCGTAATTGGTGCAACTAAAGGCGCAGCCAGGATATTTGCAAATATCGAAGTCAACGAAAGATAACCGCTTAAGGAAACTATCACTGGTGCGCATAACAAACTGGCAGCGATTGGCTCAGCAACTAATTTTGGCGCATTGATCCGAGGGGCAATTAGTAATAAACCTGCAGTTGCCAGCACGGAAAGCGCAAAACCTGGATCTCTTGACTGCCACGGGTCTGCAATTACCACTATTGCAATTGCAAAGCCCAAAGAAGGTAAGGAATCACTTCTTTGATTATTTGATTTCGAAAATATCACAACCGCTGCCATCGCAGCGGCTCTTAGAACTGATGGCGATGGTCGCACCAATCCAACAAAGGCGATCAGGATTAATGCAGTTACCAACAATCGGATCCGTATCCGTTTGATTGGATATTGCATCAGCCATAAGACAAATGAGCTAACAATGGCAAAATTTGCTCCGCTGACGGCAGTCAAATGAGTAAGCCCAGCCCTTCGCATTGCAGTTGTAAATTCCGGTGTCTGCAGCGAGGTATCGCCCAATACCATTCCAGGAATTAATGGCGCATCTCTAGAAACTTCTCTTAGCCCGGCTCGGATATTTCCAAAGAGAATCTGAATTTGATTCGGGTCTTTAATCTCTTCAATTGGTTTCCAAGTAAGAAATAGCGCTGCCACTCTGGGCTCTTTACTTTCAACTAATTTTCCATGCGCCCGAAAATTCTGGCTTGGCAGAAGCTCTTTGCCAAACCCAATCACACGTACTGGAACACCCTTAGCTTTCGCTATCAGGCTAATTCGCCCGCCAGCAATTGCCCTTGGATCACTCACCGCTTGGAAGTCTAAAGTCACTTCATTGCCAATTAATTTATGGATCTGACTTCTTTCAAGTGATACCTGCCTGAAGCTCATCACCATCGCGCCAACTAAAAGCGCAAGCAGCACCACCGAAGTTTTAAAACGCGAAATTTTGCGCGAGAAAACCTGATGTAGCGCCAAAAGCGCACCTGCAATCAAGCAGATGCGCCATGGAGCAATCTGGCTCTGTAACAATGCGCCGAGCCAGATAGCAGCGCCAACTACAGCTAACCGAAAATCTAAATGCGAATCAGGTTTCGAAACTTCTCTAATTTTGAATTTCCGATTCCGGGAACTTTGCCTAAGTCTTCGACGGTTAGAAATGAGCCATTTGCACTTCGAAATTGCACAATTCTGGAGGCTAAAACTGGTCCAATTCCTGGCAATCTCTCTAACTCTTTAGCGCTTGCTCGATTGATATTGATAGTTCCGTTGCCAATGGAAGCTCGCGAGGAGTTGCCTCTACTTAGATATCTTGAGCTTTGGCTACTGATTTTGGCTTCAATATAAATCTGCTCTCCATCTTTGACCACTCGCGCCAAATTAATTAGAGAGAGATCCGCACTCTTCTTTGCGCCACCTGCAGCTTTGACTGCATCAATTACTCTGGCATTAGCATTTAATTGGTATACCCCGGGATTTATTACCTCTCCGGTTACATCCACGATTAAAAGCGCTGGTTTCATCACGACTGGCGTCTCAGGGATGGCCTCTGCCGGATTGGGTTTGAAAATATAGAAAGCGCTAATTGCCACTGCAATGAGTGCAATAACTGCGAGAGCTTTTCTCTGGCTGGCGGTGAAATTTACTTCCTGCCACCACAGTTTCAATGAATCAATTGGTTTAGTTTGCATGGCCAATTAATATCAATTGGCGAAGTGAAGAATTTAAATTATCTCAATTACTGGGGATAACAATATTTACTAACTTTGGAGCGCGCGTGATGACTTTGGTTGGCGTTGCTCCATTTAGCACTACTTTGATTGATGGATTTGATAGCGCCAATTTCTCTAAATCGCTATCTGAGATCTCAGGGCTGACCTCGATACGTTCTTTGATCTTGCCATTTACCTGTAATACCGCAGTTACGTTATCTGCAACTAAAAGTGATTCATCCACAGCCGGCCAACCAGCAAGCGCCACAGAGGGTTCATGTCCTAAGCGCTCCCACATCTCTTCAGCAGTAAAAGGTGCGATCAACGAGAGCATGATTGCAATCGCCTCCGTTGCTTCGCGAACTGCTGGATCTGCTGCGCCACAACCAGTGTCAATTGCTTTTCTAGTTGCATTTACCAACTCCATGATTCTTGCTACTGCAACATTGAATCTAAAGGATTCGACTGCAAATGCGGCATCGTGAAGCGCTTTATGGGTTGCTTTTCTAAGTTCGAGATTTCCTGTTTTGAAATCTACGCCAGGCGCGCTAGTTACATCACCAGAAAGTCGCCAAGCTCTAGATAGGAATTTAACCGATCCTGATGGTGAAACTTCCGCCCAATCAACATCGTCTTCTGGAGGGCCAGCAAATACCATTGTTAAACGGATTGCATCGACTCCGTGGTTCTGCAATTCATCGGATAGTCGAACCAAGTTGCCGCGACTTTTCGACATCGCAGAGCCATCCATGATCACCATGCCTTGATTT
>CAZYJU010000009.1:16057-17493 GCA_964647945.1 uncultured Actinomycetes bacterium
CGCTGACGCGAAATCAACCAATCACGGAGGCGATAATTATTGGCAGCTTTAGCTAAATTCTTAGCATCTAAAATCGAGATAATTTTGGCGATAGCATCTACTTTATTTAAACCATTTAATTGATCAGAGTTAATTAATTTTCCATCACCAGTAGTTGCCACACCTGAAATTGCGGGATCTTCCTCGTTGGTATCAACTACAACTTTGACCGGTAACTTCATAGCACGTGCGAAATCAAGATCTCGTTGATCATGAGCCGGCACCGCCATAATCGCGCCAGTTCCGTAATCTGAAAGGACGTAATCTGAAGCCCAGATTGGTAAGCGTTCTCCATTTACTGGATTGATTGCATAGCGCTCCAAGAAGACACCGGTCTTTGGGCGATCTGTCGCTAAGCGATCAATATCGGAAACCGCACGCACCTCTTCTAAATACTTCTCAAAGTCATTCTTGGCAGGAGAGGTTGCTGCCAACTCTGAAGCCAATTCGCTATCTACTGCGACCACCATAAAGGTCGCGCCGTACAAAGTATCTGGCCTAGTTGTGTAGATATTGATTGGCTCTGTGCGACCCTCAATCTGGAAAGTTACATTCGCACCAGTTGAGCGACCAATCCAGTTGCGTTGCATGGTCAGAACTTTCTCTGGCCACTTTCCTTCAAGTTGTGCCATGTCATCAAGAAGTCGATCTGCATAATCAGTAATCTTGAAATACCACTGGGTTAATTTCTTCTTTGTTACTGCGGTATCACATCGCTCGCAAAGTCCAGCTACCACTTGCTCATTAGCTAATACCGTCTGGCAATCAGGGCACCAATTAACTGCAGATGCTTTACGGTATGCCAAGCCGCGTTCGTACATCTTTAAAAATAACCATTGATTCCATTTGTAATACTCGGGGTCACAGGTATTAAAGACTCGATCCCAATCAAATGAACATGCGTAGCGGCGCATTGAGGCTTTTTGCACTGCGATGTTTTCATAGGTCCAACCAGCTGGATCGATACCGCGCTTGATGGCTGCATTCTCAGCTGGCAAACCAAATGCATCCCATCCAATCGGGTGCATGACATTGAAACCACGTTGCGCCCAATAACGTGCGATCACATCTCCAAGTGCGTATGCCTCCGCGTGACCCATATGTAGATCGCCTGACGGATACGGGAACATATCCAGTACATATTTCTTTGGTCGTGGATCATCGCTTCGACCTGATCGAAATGGTGCGATTGTGTCCCAGATTGGTAGCCACTTCTCTTGAACATAAGCGAAGTCATACGCTTGATGTTCGGTGCTCATGGCTCTCCTTTAAATATAAATAAACAATCTTTAATTCTTTAATTTATTTAGTTAGCAATTCTTTAGTTGTGGACCTGAGGGGACTTGAACCCCTGACCCCTTGCATGCCATGCAAGTGCGCTACCAGCTGCGCCACAG
>CAZYJU010000010.1:0-4409 GCA_964647945.1 uncultured Actinomycetes bacterium
GGTTGAATAGAGGGGTGTTAAAGCGCCGTCCATTACCGAATGCAGATTATCTGCTCTCAGCGGCGCAACAAGAAGCGATCGCACATCGCAATAAACCGCTAATAATTTTTGGTGGACCAGGTTCTGGAAAATCAACCACCATCATCGAAGCTGCAATCTCCAGAATCAATGAAGGCCAAGACCCAAATTCAATTTTAGTTTTAACTTTTGGTCGCGAACGTGCATCTGAATTAAGAGATGCCATCGCGCTTCGAACTTCGCAGACCATGCTCGAACCTCTTGCCAGAACTTTTCATGCACTTGCCTATTCGATTTTAAAAGCAGAGGGCAAGAATCCAATGCTCCTTTCTGGACCAGAGCAGGAGAGTTGGATCAGACAGTTGGTTGAAGGCGTTGCCTGGCCGGATGAATTAAAACCTGCGCTTAACACTCGTGGGTTTATCAGAGAGCTTCGAGATTTAATTTTGCGTGCGACCGAACGAGGTTGGAGCGTTGAAGATCTAGAGGCAAATGGAAAAAAATATAAAGAAGAGTTCTGGGTAGTAGCCAGCAAATTCTGGCGTAGCTATATCGGAACTTTGATTCTGGTTGATTCTGATCATGGCGAACCAAAAGAACGTCTCGATTCAGCGCAATTGGTCTGGCGCGCTGCCGAAGTGACGCAAAATGTATTTAAGAAGCAATTTAAAACAATTTTGGTCGATGAGTTCCAAGAGAGCGATAAAGCGCAACGCGCATTGCTGCAAAACTTGGCGCCTGCGGACTTGGTAATTGCAGTCGATGTTCACAGCACTGTAGGTAGGTTTCGTGGCGCTGATCCTGACGGTATTGATCAAGCGTTAACGCCCTACTTAAATGGCTTAAATGGTTCAGGTAGCGCCATCTATTTGGATCAGAATTTTCGTGCCAGCTCACAGGTACATCTTTTTTTGCAGAAAGTTGCCGGAGAATTTCCAAAACCACCGCGGGTACAAAGCTCTTTAAACAATTCATATTTGGCAAAGCCTGGTTCGGTAATCGCAGAGCGTTTTATTGATAGCGCCAATGAAGCGGCATTTATCGCCGATAAATTGCAGCGCGCTCATTTAGAAGATGGGCTTAAATGGTCTGAAATGGCAGTGATATTCAGATCGCCTGCCCAAAGTAGCGCAGTACGTAGCGCATTGATTCGTTCAAATATTCCAGTAGCTGGAGAGTTACAAGTCTTATCCGATAATGCCTCAATCGCACCTTTCTTACTTATGGCAGAGGTCGCAATCAATGGAAAATTAAATTTGGCAGATGCCGAAACGCTATTACTCTCTGAATTTGGTGGAGCAGATTCAATTTCTTTGCGCCGAATTCGCCGAGAACTTGTAAATAAATACTCAAGCAAAACTGGGCTGCCAGGTTCAGAATTGATCTGTAAGGCAATCACAGATGGTGGCTTTGAAATTCCTGGTGGCGATGCGCTGCTTCGTTTACATGAATTATTTGAAATTGCCGAACGAGTTGCGAAGCGAAAAGATTCACAGCCCGAGGATTTACTTTGGGCGATCTGGAATAGCGCAAAGACAGTAGACAACGAAGCGCTAAGTGATGCATGGCGAAAGCAAGCGCTAAGGGGCGGCGTACGCGGTGCTAATGCTGATAGAGATCTTGATGCGATGTTGCAATTATTCGAATCAGCTCGACGATTCGGACAGAGATTTAAACATGCAGGGCTTGGCCAATTCTTCAAAGATATTAGAAAATCCGAGATTGCAGGCGATGTGATTACTGCGAAAGGCGCTAGACCAGATGTAGTCGAATTGCTCTCTCCATTTACTGCAAAGGGACGCCAATGGAAGTTGGTGGTAGTTGCTGCGGTCCAAGAAGGTATTTGGCCCAATTTACGAGTGCGCGGATCTTTGCTTGGTTCAGAGCGATTGGTCGAACGAGATCGCCATCCAGATCTAGCGGAAATCGAATTGGAGCTAGTTGCCCGAAGCGCAGTTGCCGAAGATGAACTTCGACTTTTCTACGCAGCCATCTCTCGCGCTAGTGAGACTTTAATTATCACAGCCGTTGATCGCGAAGAGGATCAACCATCTTCATTCTTTGATTTAGCGCATGAATTTGTGTATCAAGATCGCGAAGGTACGCATTACAAATTAACAGAGCAATTAAGTACCAGCCATGTGGTTTCTAAACTTCGCCGACAATTAATTGATACCGGTTCAAAGGATGCTGCCGCCTCTTTGAAAGCGCTAGCTAACGCCGGAATCGCAGGTGCGGATCCAGATGATTGGTATGGCGCAAAAGCAATTGCATCTGATGCTCCAGCAGTGGCAGAAGAAAGTAAAGTTAAAGTCTCACCAAGCGGTGTTGAAAAATTCGACGAGTGCCAATTGCGCTGGTTCCTTGAAACGCATGGCGGCCAAGATGGCAATACCGCTGCACAATTAATCGGAATTGTGATTCATAAGTTTGCAGAATTAGCAGAGAGTACCAATGCAGATTTTGATACCCAATTAGAGCTACTGCGTGCAAATTGGAAATTAGTAGATCCAGAGACTGGTTGGATCTCCAGAACATCACTTGGCCGAGCCACCATGATGTTAGAGAGATTTTACAAATACCGCGCCTCAATTGCAGGAGATCGAACATTTAAAGAGGCTGAAGCCAGCTTTGAATTTGAAGTTGGTCGAGCAAAGATTCGGTGCACCATCGATCGAATTGAAACTACAAGTGATGGAAAACTATTTATAGTTGATTTTAAAACTGGAAAAACTACCTTAACAAAAGAAGAGGCATCCACTGATGCCCAGATGCAGATCTATCAATATGCAGTTGGTCCAGAGTCAGCTGGCGCAACTTTGGTTTATTTAGATTCAGATTTGAAGGGAAATAAAACCCGCGAACAAGGACCGATAAATCGAGCAGAGGTTGCAGAGCGCATCGAAAGAACTGCAGTCCAAATGGGTGGTCGCACCTTTATTGCAGTTAAAAATAAGAACTGTCAGTTCTGCAATGTGATCACCTCATGCCCAGTACAGGTTGAAGGCAGAGGTCTTTATGATTGATCCGATAAAGATCGCAGAAATCACGGGTAAAACACCAACCCCCGAACAAATCGAGATCATTCAATCGCCACTTGAGCCTGCCGTGGTGATTGCAGGCGCTGGTTCTGGAAAAACTGAGACGATGGCGACACGCGTTTTATGGTTGGTTGCAAACGGATACGCCAAACCAGAACAGATTTTAGGTTTAACTTTTACCCGTAAAGCAGCTGCCGAATTGAAACATCGAATCAAAAAGCGTTTAAAACAATTGCGCGCTGCGGGATTGATTGACAAGAGCTTCTCAATTGAACTTCCCGTGATGACTTATCACTCTTATGCTGCCAATATCTTGCGCGAATATGGGTTAAGACTTGGCATAGATACTGACTCTGAATTAATCGGAGAAGCCGTAGTCTGGCAACAAGCTGCAAAGGTGCTCAAATCTTGGGATGATCAAGAGTTTGAATACGAAGGCGCTTTTAAGACTTTAGTTAGCGATTTATTGGGATATACGAAAAATGCCATGGAGCATGGCATCAAGGCAGCAGAAGTAGTCGCCGAAACTGATGCCATCTTAGAAAGGCTAGAACAATTTGCATCTGATAAGGATGTCGAGAAAGTAAAGGTAGTTCTAAAGCAGCGCTTGAAGTTAATTGAGATCTCCAAATTGCTTCAAGAAGTTCGAATTCAAAATGGTCAGTTGTCATTTGACGATCAGATGTTCTATGCGGCAAAGATCGCTGAAGAGGTTGAAAAAGTTCAACAACTCGAAAAGACTAAATACCCAGTGGTCTTGCTAGATGAGTATCAAGACACTTCTCAAGCCCAAGTTCGAATGCTCTCGGCGCTCTTTGGCCAAGGACATCCAGTCACAGCTGTAGGCGATCCTTATCAAGCAATCTATGGTTGGCGTGGCGCTGCGATCGGAACTATTAAGAACTTCCATAAGGCATTCCCAAATCCAGATCTTCAAAACAGCAAAGGCGCAGCGCGCGAATACAACTTATCGACGACTTTCCGTAACGACAAAGCAATTTTGGATTTAGCCAACAAATTCGGAGAAGTTGTCGGCCAACAAATAAGAGTTGCAGTCAAACCTTTAAAACCGGCAAAAGACGCTGGAATAGGTGCGATTCAAACTGATATTTACGAAAATGTGCAGTTAGAGGCGCTCGGAATTGCAGAGCGATTAAATGCGATGTGGCAAGAGAAAACTAGAAAGCAGAGCGATGAGACCTTTGCAGTCCTTGTCCGAAATCGAAAGCAAATTCCAGAGATTGAGAGCGCGTTACGAGCGCTTGATCTACCTGTAGAAGTTCTAGGTATCGGCGGATTACTACAAGTTCCAGAGGTAACCGATGTCTTCACTTTGTTAAAAGTTTTGGT
>CAZYJU010000010.1:4509-13040 GCA_964647945.1 uncultured Actinomycetes bacterium
TAACCGATGTCTTCACTTTGTTAAAAGTTTTGGTCGACGCCGAGGCTGGTTCTGCATTGATGCGACATTTGACTAGCCCACGATTAGCAATTGGCGTACAAGATATTGCAGCTCTCGGTCGTTACAAACGAGCCCGCGAATCTAAAAATAATCAATCAAAAGATTTGGTCGAACAATTAACTAGCCAAGTATTAGAGAGCGCCGAGGCCGATGATGGGGTAGCTGGTTCACTTATTGAAGCGCTAGATGAGATAGATAGCGCTGATCGAAAAGAATTCTCAGAAATCGGATACAAACGACTTCAGCAATTTGCCAAAGATTTAAAGGCGCTTCGTAATCGTGCCAATGGTTCTTTGATGGATTTGATATACGAGATTGAAGATTATCTTGGCTTGAGCGTTGAGTTAATGGTGCGCGACGGTGGCTCAAATGGTCGACGCCATCTTGATCGCTTCAACGAAGAGGCAGCCAAATTCTCAAGTAGCAACGGTTCGATCTTTGATTTTGTTAGATGGTTGGATGCCACCGTTGATCACGAACGTGGTCTGGAATCTGGGGCACCGGAAGTAAGAAGCGATGTCATTCAATTATTAACGATTCACATGTCAAAGGGCGCCGAATGGAACCATGTGGTGATCCCAGGAATCGTGGCTAAGCAATTCCCCAAGGTTTATTCGCAGAGCACCATCTCCTGGTTACATAACGAGGCAGAGATTCCGTTTAATTTACGCGGTGATCATGATGAATTTCCACAATTAGATGTGTCGCAGCTACGTGATGCCAAGAGCGCTAACGCAGAATTTAAGCGTTTTAAGGGCGCCTGTTCTGAGTTTCGACAGGAAGAGGAGTGGCGACTTGCCTACGTCGCCATTACTCGCGCAAAGAATTCTTTGCATTGCACCATGTCTTATTGGGATAACCGAACCAATATCGATGAACCAAGCAAGATCTTTAAATTAATTTGCGAGAGCATTGGTAGCGATTGGGATATCGACACCTCAGGAATTCCTGATCAAAATCCTTTACTTGAAAAAGTAGATAGCGCACCTTGGCCAATTCCAAATCATCGAATAGCTCAACTAGAGAAATGTGCCAAGATTTATCAAGAAGTTTCGGCAGATGCCATTGATCATGATGCAAAGTTATTGATTAAACAGATTGAAGATCGCCGAATGGGATCTGATATTTATCTACCACCACGGCTCTCAGTGTCTACTTTGATCTCATTGAAAGAGGATCCGCAGAAATTAGCAGAGGCCATCAGACGACCAATGCCATTTCTGCAAGATCAATTCACAAGGCGCGGAACTGATTTCCATAATTGGATCGAAATGCATCTAAAGTCTGAAACGCTATTTGACGATGAAGATCTAGATTACTTTGATCCAATCGAAGGTGATAGCAAGTTAGAAGAGTTAAAGAAGAAGTGGCTTGCAAGCGATTGGGCTAAGAAAGTTCCTTACCGACTAGAAGTGCCATTTGAGACAGTACTTGCCGGAGTTTTAATCCGTGGCCGAATTGATGCGGTTTATCAAACCAGCGATGGTTATGAAGTGGTGGATTGGAAGACCGGATCCAAGAAGTTAAGCGAGAATGCAGCTATCCAATTAGCGATGTATAGATTGGCTTGGGCCAAAATCGCGGGGTGCGAAATTAGCAAAGTCAGCGCTGCCTTTCACTATGTTCCAACCGGTGAAGATGATCGCCGAAGCGACCTATTAAATGAAGCAGAATTGGCGCAATTACTAGAGAATTACTAAAAACGACTACTCTGCCCTTCTTATGAATCGAGCAGGTAGGCCCCAAGCAGAGCGTTTTTGGGCGCAATCGCAGGTGCTGCAAGTATGGGGTGGCAAGTTTCTCGCTACGCAAAATTCTTTAATCATGCAGAGCGCAGATGCCTTCTCTGATGATGATCTAAAGATTTATTTAGGCGAGCAATCTGGGATTCATTACTTTGCTGTCAATAAAGAGTTTGCAGATGGATTCGGACTTCGAGAGATCGTGGCAGAACTTGATGAGAGCTTGCTTGAATTAGCAGTCACTGCACTTGCGCTAGCTAATTGGCATGAAGCACATCCAAAGTGTGCAAGGTGCGGTGCAGACACTGAAGTGATTGATAATGGTTGGGTAAGAAAGTGTCCAATAGATAGCTCACAACATTTTCCAAGAACTGATCCAGCAATCATCGTGGCTGTACAAGATCGAAACGGTCGAATCTGTTTAGGACATCAAGCAATTTGGCCAGAGAATCGATTCTCGAACTTTGCCGGATTTGTAGAGCCAGGAGAGAGCCTTGAATCTGCAGTAATTCGTGAAGTTGCAGAAGAGAGCGGGCTACAGGTAAGTGAGATTCGTTATCTCTCTTCACAGCCTTGGCCATTTCCAAATTCAATTATGTTGGCATTTGAAGCTTTCACAGATGATCCAGATAGCGCAAGACCTGATGGTGTTGAAATTGAGAGCCTTAGATGGTTTACCCGCGATGAGTTAATTGCGGCAATCGAAAGTAAATCAATTGCAATCCCGCCAATTACCAGCGTATCCGGCAAGATGATTGATGGTTGGTTAAATGGCTAACGCCGAAGAGATTTTGGCGGCGTTAGATGACGAACAACGTAAGGTGGCGCTTGCTACTCGTGGACCAGTTTGTGTAATCGCAGGTGCCGGAACCGGTAAAACACGAGCGATTACCCATCGAATTGCATATGCAAGTGCGATCGGTGTGATGGATCCGCAGCGAGTGCTTGCAATTACTTTTACAGCACGAGCCGCTGGCGAGATGCGATCAAGGCTACGAAACCTTGGGTTTCCAGGGGTAAATGCCAGAACTATCCACTCGGCCGCGCTCAAACAGTTACTTTACTTTTGGACTTCAGTATTCGGTGGGCAGAGTCCAGAGCTATTAACCTCGAAGACGCCATTTATTAATAGCGCAGTAGAGCGTGCGGAAATCAAATTACCTACTAATAATCGTGAAGCGCTGCGGGATATTGCATCAGAGATCGAGTGGGCAAAGGTTAATCAAATCGCTCCTGAAGACTTGCTCGCGACTTCGAGAACGGTTCGTTCACGAATCGGAATTGATCAGATTGCCAAGATCTATGCGGCATACGAAAGTTTAAAGAAGCAGGAACGAGTATTGGATTTTGAAGATTTATTGCTCCTAACAACTGCGATGATTGAAAATGAACCTCAAGTCAGAGAGCGCATTCACGATCAATATAGATACTTCACAGTCGATGAATATCAAGATATCTCCCCACTGCAACAACGATTGATTGATGCTTGGCTTGGTACGCGAAAGGATATTTGTGTTGTCGGCGATCCAGCGCAGACTATTTACTCATTTGCAGGAGCTACTCCTAGTTTTCTACTTAACTTCACCAAACGCTTTCCAGAAGCGGAAGTAATTCGATTGACGACAGGTTATAGATCAACACCTGAAATCATCTTCACAGCTAATGCAATTTTGAGAAGTAATCAATTAGGTAGTGAGCTTTCTCCAATTAACGAACACGGCGCACGTCCTGAATTAACTGAGTTCAAGACTGATGGACAAGAGGCAGTCGGAATCACCAACCAAATCACCGAATTGATCAGCACTGGCATCGCACCTGAGAGCATTGCAGTCTTAGCTCGCACCAATGCGCAATTAAATCTTTTCGAGAAAACCTTTAAAGAGGCGGGTTTGCCTTATCAAATACGTAGTAATGATCGCTTCTTTGATCGACCCGAAATTAGAGAATTTATTAGAGATATTCGACAAGCATCGGTGATTCCAGATACAGAGATTAGTTGGCTGGAGGAGTTACGTGGCATCGCTCAGCCATATCTTTCAGGTGCTGCGGTGGATGGAATCGGGGCGATTATTCATTTAGCCAGAGAGCTAGATGGTGATGATCGATTCCAGCCAAAGACACTACGTAATTTCTTGCAAGAGTTAGAGGATCGAGCGCAGCAGAACAATCCACCACAGATGCCAGTTACAACGCTCGCTACCTTGCATGCAGCGAAAGGTCTTGAGTGGGAGCGAGTATTCGTAGTTGGCGTAAGCGATGGATATCTGCCGTATCCAGATGCGCCAGTTGATGAAGAACTTCGCCTCTTTTACGTTGGAATCACCAGAGCAAAAGCTCATTTACATTTAAGCCACGGTGGCTCACCAAGCCCATTTTTACGCGCAATTTCGCAGTAAATTAATTAAGTTGCACAAAATAGATCAAATGCTTTACCCTACGTCTTCCAAGTTATGATTTAAAAAAATCAGAAGCTATGAAAAAACAGAAGTAAATTAAGGGAAAGAAGGGGCAAAATGGCTAAAGCGTCATTGACCAATGCGGTCGCACCTTCATCTTTGTATCCCTTTGCATATCCAACTCCTAACGCTGCCAAGTGGGCAACCAACTGGGCAACTAAGCGTACTTATGCGCATTTTGCTACCAATTTTGGAGGCAAGGCCGAAGGAGTCAATGGTTAAACCTTAACCAAAGCCAATCGGCCTCAAATCCAAAATGGATTTGGGGCTTTTTTATTTTCTATTTATTTCCTAAATAAAAAATAAAACAAAAACAAAACAAAAATAAACAAGAAGAAAAACGAGAAATACAGGAGAGAGAGGCAAGGAAATGTCAGTGCTATACGGAGAGCTGCTTATTCCTGGGTGGAATGAGGAGTTGATGGGGCTAGATGCAGTTACCCAAGAGGGTTTAAATCTGCCCTGCTATAACGCAGATGCGGAGATCTTCTTCTCAGAGGATGAGGGAACAATTGCGTTGGCGAAAGCGCTCTGCGCCCAGTGCCCAATGAAGGCTGCCTGTTTGGCAGGTGCCCTATCTAGACAAGAGCCATGTGGTGTCTGGGGTGGGGAACTATTCGATAGCGGCCAAGTTATCGATCGCAAGCGAAAGGCTGGACGGCCAAGAAGTGTCGCTGCCTAAGCCATTGCTTGCTTTTAAATTATTTAAATTAGATAAATTAATTAAATTAGCTAATTTAATTAAACAAGGAAGTTCGAGAACTGCCAAGGATCAGAGTCGTACTCTTTTCCATTCCAGCCTTCGAAGAAATCCTTACGGTTATCAATCGGAGTCCAATCAGCTGGTGCTGAGTAAATTCCACCCCAATACTTTTCAGCATGCGCTAAAACTTCGCGCCATGGCAAATCATCAGGTACCAACAAACCTTTATCTGGGTTACTAACTGCCCATGCAACTGCGGCATAGACCGCAGAGGCCACCTGCACAGTGGTGGCAGATTGATTTGGAATTAATTTCCTTGATTCATGGATTGAGAGCAAGGAACCTGCCCACCAAGATTTGTAAGGATGTCCCATCAGTAGGACTCCCAGGCGATCATTCCCATCAATAATCTCATCGTTCATAATTCTTTGATTTTCAGTTAGATCCCAATTGCGATGCTCTAATTCGCGAAGTGAAGCGATCGCAGCGTCAGTTGGGCAATATGCATAATGCACAGTTGGGCGATATACAGCTTTTCCATCTTCCCAAACTGTTAAATGATCTGGAATCGTAAATGCTTCGCCATGGCGAATTACCATTCCGGTAATTTCCATATCTGGTACCCAAGAACGTACCCACGTCTTTGCACCAGGTTGCGCGATCGCGATCTGATTTTTAGGACCACTTTGATGTTCATAAGCAAGCGGTGGCAACTTCTTCTCGTGGGTTCCCCAACCTAATTCAGCTGGCGCTACACCCTCTTCATATAGCCCTTCAACAGACCAGGTGTTTACAAACTCATTGAGTAATTTTGGTTTATCGCTAATTTGAGTATCTCGTTCTGAGATATGAATGACCTTAACCGTTAAAGCTTGGGCAAGCTTTGCATAATCTTCAGCAGCAAGTGCGCTCTTGATGGCATCGGTTGCAATTCCATCTTCGATGGTTTTATTTGCAATATCAACTAGGGCCTTTTTTACTAGATGTGATACCAGCCCTGGGTTTGCGCCATGCTCGACAATCGCAGTAGCGCCAGTCTTGGTCCACTTTGATTTCATTTCGCGCATTCTCATGTGGCGTACATAAAGCGTGCGCTCTAGTGGATGCTTGTTATGGCCACCTTCGTAAGGATCCCATTCCTCAATTGAGGTATTTAAATACATTACATCGTGATCATGTGCCCATTGCAGAATCACATTTGCATCGATATTCCAAGCTAAATCCAAAAGGAAATCACCAGCTTGCAAATATTTGCTGAGGAAGGAATCTAAATTTTCTTTGGTTAATTGATCTTGAACATATGTTGCGCCTTGATCAAGTGCTTTCTTAACTCTGGAGCGATTGTCTCGCTGATCCACTATCGTCATCTGTTTGGCATCTACTAGATTCTCCAATAGAAGTGGTATTACACATTGCGCAACTGATCCTGCGCCCAAAACAAGGATTCGACCTTGGAAGCGAACTGACAATTAATTACCCCCCTGATAAATGCGTGAAGGTTGAAGTTTAAGTCCCACCAGCCCAGACGCCAACTTGTGCCCTTTTGGCTTGATACATCGCAGTATCAGCTCGGCTCATGAGATCAGAGCGGCCATCGTTGCTAACGCAACCTATGCTGACGTCAATCTTTATCTGCTCACCGCAAACATTGAAAGGGTAGGAGAGCGTTGCGCGTAGCGCCATAGCCAACTCCATCGCGCCTTCATAACTTGCCTTAGTCAAGACTGCGAATTCATCACCACCCAATCGGGCAAGCAGTGACTCCTCTGGCAGGGTTCGCAAGAATCTAGTTGAAACTTGTTTCAAAATCTCATCACCAATTTCATGTCCATATTGATCATTCACAGGTTTGAAACCATCTAAGTCCATTAACAAGATTGATCCATCTCTGTACTTATCTACTTCAGCGATGAATCTGCGTCTATTAGGTAGGCCTGTTAGGTCATCGATTCTTGCCAAGCTCTCCTCAGCAATACTGCGCTCACTTTGCTTTAGCGCAATTGCCATTCGGATAAATGTTGCAAATAGCGTGGCTAATGCTGGTGCAATCACATATTCGGCAATCGAGAATGTTTTCATAGCAACTGCAACTAAAATTAATGAACTACTAATCGCAGAAATCGCTAAATAAAAGATTGGAATAGGTGGAAATTGTTCACTTTTTATTCCGCGTCGAAATAGCGCAATGGATATCAATGAAAATCCCATTAACCAGCCGTAATTGAAAATTGAATCGAATTGGTAGTTGCTAGAAGCCACAGCTCTTAAATACAGAAAATCAATCACGGTATAAGTAATGAAACCTGATAGAACTAGAAAACTTCGTGTTGTTATTGGTCGTCTTGCAAATGCCACGAGAGTTGCGATCAACAAAATCAAGTCACATATCGGATAGAGAATATGTAGAAAATCTGCTTGGATTTTTCGAAGTAGAAGCGCTGTCGCAATAGTGCTAGTTCCAAGAACCAAAATTGCGCCATCAATCAATCTAATTAATTCAGTCTTTTGGTCAATTTCAAATAACGCTGGTATTGCTATGAAGGCAATCGGGTAGAAGAGCACATATCCAAAGCTTGCCCACTGCGAAGTGGTCATTTGCGAAGCGAGGCTACTTAAGCTCCAGCTAGAAATGGCAAGAAAGAAAAGCCATCCATTGCGCTTTCGAGCTAGATAGTTTGCAATCAGTAATGAGACACATAAGAAGTTGAACGCATAACTTTGTGAATCGTTCCAAAGGGCCTCGAGCATTTATATGAATCTAACTTATCTAATACCCATTAGACATAGGGATACCCCAAAGAAAAAACGCCGTCCCGGAGGACGGCGTTTGAACTTTAGCTACGACTTAGATGCCGCGAGCACAGGATTGAGTGCGAATCATCTTTGCTTGATCTACATCAGACTTAAGCGACTCGACGATTGCCTTGTTGCTATTAGATGAGTTGAGCAAGCTGATATTTGCACGAAGATTCTTGATGTTGGTATTGGCATTCTTGATACCAATATTAAAGGTGGTAACTGCAGCCTTGTAGCGCGCAATATTTGATTTATCTGTGGCGGTTGGGCTCTTTAAGCCTTCAAGGCGCTTTACCTCTTTATTCAAGACCTCAATATTTTTGGTCCAATCAACAACATCCTTCTCTTTCATCGCAATCACCATGTTGGCATCTGGCGAAGTTCCAACATTTGCATCGGCAGCTGTCGGCATGTAAACCGCCCATGCGGTGCCAAGATTTGCTGAAGGAGCCTTCTTGCTGTTGTCATCCACAAGCGAGATATAAAAAGTTTTTCCAGTCTCGTAGACCACATCATCCTTAGAGTAAATCTTGGTCTCTTTCCAAAGAATCATTCGGTTGATTGAAGTTTGGATGGAATTGGTAATTGTGGTTGAAGAACCCGAGATCTGCTTTAGAAGATCATCATATTGTTTCTTGGTTGAAAGAAATGCCTTATTGGCGTCTAGGCAACCAGCCCACATCCAGACTAGTTTCTTCGAAGTGGTGGTTGGGTTGGTGGTGCAACGATAAGTATCGCCACCAACTTTGGTTGTGGCATTTCGCTTGCTACATG
>CAZYJU010000010.1:13140-14288 GCA_964647945.1 uncultured Actinomycetes bacterium
GTGCAACGATAAGTATCGCCACCAACTTTGGTTGTGGCATTTCGCTTGCTACATGCGACACCGTTGGAAATCTTTGCAGCAGCATCTGCTGGAATGATTGACATGGATGACATAACTAACATGCCAGCAAATGCAATCGAGGCCTTACGTAACATCAAATCCTCCAAATAATTTTTAACTTAAAACAAATCTTATTAGGCGTAGCTCTAAATAGCCGTTATAAAAGGTGTATTTCTGATAACGATTGCCTTGGATTTACCCAAGAATTTGGCTAGTGATTACGCTGAAATACACCTATCGGACATATTACAGACATATAAACATGGTTCTAGTCGTGAATAGATTAAGGATTGGTCACTTAGACCGTTGGTTGCGTCTAACTGAGAAACCAAGGCGCCTTACTATCGAACGTGGTGCGTAACGCATCAGTAAATAAAGTGCCTGATATTGGCGACCCGGAATTGAGATCGCTTTTCCAGCAAGTGCATCTTTCCAAGCAGTTTCGACAACATCATCAGCATCTAGCCACATGAAATTTGGAATTCCATCCATTTTCATTTGACCTCTTTGATGGAATTCAGTGTGAGTAAACCCTGGAGCCAAAGAGCAGACTTTAATTGCAGTCTCTACAAGCTCGGTGTGTAGAGATTCAGAAAGTACCATTAAATAGGATTTTGTAGCTGAATAATGACCGCCAGTTATCCAAGCTGCAACTGAAGAGACATTGATAATCACACCAACATTCTTGGAGATCATTGCAGGGATAACAGCATGCGCTAATCGCATTGGCGCTTCGCAAAGAATTCTTAGTACTGCAATCTCATCTAACGAATCGCTTTTCGTAAAAGACTTGTTTAGACCGTACCCAGCATTATTGATTAGAACTTCTATATCACCGGTCTGTAATCGCTTTTCGATCGCTTGGATACCAGAATCAGTCGTCAAATCAGCAGATATCACTTCGACAGTTCGTCCAGTTTTTTCGTGAATCTCTGTAGCTAATTGATTCAAGCGTTCAGTATTTCGAGCAGTTATGACTAGGTCATACCCCTCTTTGGAGAGCAGATGAGCAAAATACCAACCAATTCCGGAAGATGCCCCAGTTACCAGCGCCTTTTTCATATATCTCCAATGGTCCCGTCTATTTA
>CAZYJU010000010.1:14388-17461 GCA_964647945.1 uncultured Actinomycetes bacterium
GTCTATTTACGCATCATAACTTTAGGCATGACTTGTTGAAGAACTTGGTAAGGCTCACTTTGATTTGGACGTGTATCAATTTCGCCTTTATTAGGCCAAAGTGAAAATGCTCGCTCTGCTTGAGCAGTAATTGTCAGAGATGGATTTACGCCAAGGTTTGCAGTAATAGTGCTGCCATCAACAATGTGTAAAGAAGGAATACCCCAGACTCGATGATAGGGATCAATTACACCTGAATTCTTATCTTTACCAATCACGCAACCACCAACAAAGTGCGCGGTAAATGGAGAGCCAATTAAGTTACCGATATTTCCGCCTGCAATCCCGCCGTAATTATTAGCAACTCGCTCTGCAACCTCATTGGCCTCAGGTATCCAAGTTGGATTTGGATTACTTGAATCATTTTTGGAGGAGAGACGCGCACCAAAGATGCTCCGTTTTTCAAACACCGTGATGGCGCTATTCACATTCTGCATCACCAGAGCGATAACGGAGCGTTCACTCCATCGGCGTACATTTAGGATTTTAATGATCAAGGTCGGCTGTTTTAGCGCAGTCTTTAACCATTGCTTAACACGAATCCAAGGGCTATCGCTGCTGGTCATGATGGTTTGCAGTAGACCCATCATGTTGCTACCGCGACCATATCGAACTGGTTCTACGTGAGTATTTGGATTTGGAAAGAATGACGAGGTAATTGCTGCGCCTTCGGAGAAATCAATTTTGGTATTTGGCATGATCGCACCGACTAGTGATTCACTATTTGTTCTAGACAATTTACCCAACGCATCAGATATCTCGAGATTACCTTTGCTCTTCATTCGGTGAAGTAACTTTTGGGTGTTGTAGGTACCTGCAGCTACAACCACATGTTTCGCGCTTAACTGCTTTTGGACGGGTATCCAACTACTCGAAGATTTAATTTTGATGTTCCAGATGACTGAATTGGATAGCTGCTTATAGGAGATGTCTGTAACCGTGCTCAAATCTTTTATTTGTGCGCCTAGTTTTTCTGCGAAGTACAAATAATTCTTTACCAAGGTATTTTTTGCATTGTGTCTACATCCAGTCATGCACTCACCGCAATTGATACAGCTTCTTCGCGCCGGACCATCGCCGTTGAAGTAAGGATCTAGATGAGTGATTCCACCTTGGTCGGCACCACCTTGGCCAAAGTAAATGCCAAGCGGCGCTAGTTTGAAGGTTTCACCAACACCCATCTCATTTGCAACTAATTGCATCGCGCGATCGCTATTAGAGAAGAAGGGATTGGTTGCAACACCTAACATCCTTCTTGCCACTTGGTACCAGGGTTCTAACTCTGATTTCCAATCAGTGATTTCACGCCATTGAGGATCTTGGAAATATTCATCGCCAGGTTGATACAAGGTGTTTGCATAAACTAGAGATCCACCGCCAACACCTGCACCGCAAAGCACAAAGACATCGGGAAGTTTGTGGATGCGCTGAATACCTTTGAGTCCTAAGCGCGGTGCAAATAGAAATTTATGTAAACGCCATGAGGTTTTTGGAAAATCTTGATCTTCAAACCGGGCGCCTGCTTCTAGTACGCAGACTCGATAACCTTTTTCTGAGAGCCTAAGCGCTGCAACTGAACCGCCAAAACCTGAACCGATAACAACTACGTCGTAATCAGTTTCTGGATTTGAATCTAGTTCAGTATCTGTCTCTGCCATCTATGGCTGAATACCCTCGGTGCTCTCTTCTCTAATCTTCCAATTAGTTCCGTATTGTTCCAGTAAATCCAAGAAAGGCTTCGGATCAAACCATTCAGGCCCGTTTACGCCTTCTGGTTTCCAGATTCCTTTAGAGATCAATTCCATCGCAATCACAGGATTAATCGCAGTCTGCCAGACCACTGCTTGATCGCCGTATTCCTGCATCGACCAATCGTTATCGACGATGTTGTAGATATAGCAAGCATATGGCTGGCCCTCTTTATTTAGGCCTTTAACCAAAACGCCAGCGCAGGTCTTTCCATGCATACGATGGCCAAGAGTTGCCGGATCGGGTAAAGATGCAGCAAGCAAATCTCTTGGGGCAACAGAAATACCTTGCACATCTACATTTTCTTTGCGATCAAGTCCAAGCATGTGAATAGTCTTCAAAGTCGTAATGAATTGCGCACCCAAGCCGTACTTGAAATTAACTTTCTTTGCATCAATCTTCTGAGGGATGAGTACAACCTCTTCGTGCTCAACGTTCACACATTCAACTGGCCCGATACCTTCAGGGAAATCAAAAATTTCTAATTCACTAAATGGTTCGGTGGTAAACCAACCACGGCCATCTTCCCAAACCAAAGGTGGATTTAGACATTCCTCGATGGTGGTCCAAATAGAGAAGGAAGGTGCAAATTCGTAACCTTCGACAACTAGATTTGATCCATCTAGGACTGTAATTGAATCAATCCGGCTAAAGAGTTGATCTGAGGCATATTTTGCAAAAATATCAGAAAGTCCAGGCTCGATACCCATTCCGACCAATGCATAAATCTTGCGCTCGCCCCAGTTCCAGTCACGAGCAAATTGCTCATCACCAAGCTTCACACCAGTTTCGGTATATGGGTAATGAGGATGTGGTCTTGAAAGCGACATCGCCATATCGATGTAATTGGTGTTCTCAATCTCGCAAGCCAAGAAAATCGGCATGACGTATCTTGGGTCGACGGCATTGATTACGACATCAGGCTGTGCTTTACGAATAAGTTCGCGGATATCTTCAAGATCAGATGCGTTGACCTGTGCGGCCGCAAAGCGGGGATCCTTAAGACGAACCACGGCCTCTTCGGCACGCGCCAAAGTTCTATCTGCAATGATTAATGAATCTATAAATTTTCTACGTGATGCAATGTTGGCGATAGCACGTCCGACTCCGCCAGCGCCGATCACCAGCGCTTTCATACCCATGGGGAAATCAACTCCAATAAAATTAGTAAGGTGAGCCTACCAAAGCTCATTTAATTAAGAAAATTACGCAGGTCCCTGTAGCTCAGTGGATAGAGCAACCGCCTCCTAAGCGGTAGGTCGCCGGTTCAACTCCGGCCAGGGAC
>CAZYJU010000011.1:0-9326 GCA_964647945.1 uncultured Actinomycetes bacterium
CTTGAACCCCTGACCCCTTGCATGCCATGCAAGTGCGCTACCAGCTGCGCCACAGGCCCCTAACAACGCGTCATTGTATAAGAATTAAATAACTCTCCCAAAGCCGAGAAAAGTTACTCGTTCTCTCCACCTGATTCTTCGCCAAATATCGGTTCGGGTAGCGATCCAGAGTTATGTTCTACCAAAGTCCAACCCTTTGGAGTGGATGAAAGTATTGACCAAGCTGCATTCGATAAACCACCAATGGAACCCCAAGTTGTCATTGGTAAATTGAGCATAGAACCGATAATGCATCTTGCAGTACCACCATGTGTTGCGACTATCAAAGTGTGATTGCTCTTTCCTTCGAGCGCTTCATAAATTGCTGCAGTCGCTCTCGATGCAACTTCGCTTCTGCGCTCTCCCACTTCTCCAGCTGGATTATCATCTCCATCAATCCAACGGATGAAATTCTCAATATCAGTTTCACGAATTGAATCGCCGGTTTTTCCCTCCCAATTTCCACCATCCGTTTCACGTAACCTGATATCTCTAGAAATCTCCAAATTAACTAAATCCGCCAGCGCCTTTGCAGTTGTGTATGCTCTTGATAAATCACTTGAGATTATTTGGTTTGGAGAGAGTCCAGTAAGTAGCTTTCCAGCTCTAGCTACTTGAGCTAAACCGGTCTCATTTAATGGAATATCGGTTGAGCCTTGAAAACGATTTGCGATGTTCCAATCGGTTTGGCCATGGCGCCAGAGCACGATCTTGTTATGTGGATGTTTATGTAAATCACTCATGTTTTTTGAGCCTACTCATCTCTGCTCATTAACGTGCAACGGAATGGTCGGGCAATCATTCCATAGTCGATCAAGCATGTAATACCGACGTAAATTCTCAGATTGGATATGCACGACTAAATCAGAGTAATCAATCAAAATCCACTCTTCGCCATTTTCACGTCGAACTGGCTTTTCATTGATTGCCTTAAGCTTCTCTTCAATCTCATCCGCAATTGCCTCAACCTGTCGTGGATTTTGTCCTGTGACAATCAAGAATGCCTCAGATAAGAGACTCTGATCCGATAGATCAATAGCAACCAAATCGGTTCCTAACTTATCAACCGCTGCTTGTGCGGCGATATCTAACTCTCTGCGGACTAGATCACTAACTGGCATATAACTTCCGTTCGATTATAAATTTTCTTACCGATGGTGATACTCCGTGCACTGACTTATCGGATCTGATCTCGGTGGCTGAGATATCTAACGCTCCGATATCTAGCCCTTCACTGCTATCACTGGTATCGCTTGTATCACCGGCATTGCTTGGGCGATCGATAACGATAAAACTGACCAATTCCTTGAGCTCCTTTGCTCTATGCCATTGATCAATTTTTTCGTAAGCATCACTTCCGATAATCCAGAAATATTCATGCTTTGAGCTATCACCTTTAATCTCATTAACGGTATCTATAGCGAAACTTGGTCCAGCACGATTAATTTCGATATCGCTAACTAGAACTTGATGTTTCAACTCTTTAGGAAGATCCGCGATGGCCAGGTTGCACATCTGCAATCTGGTTGGACCATCCGCTTTTGGAGGATTTTGTCTAAGTTGTGGCGCACCTGCCGGGACTAAAATAATTTGATCAACAACTTTTCGAGTCAATAACTCTACGACGACTCTGAGGTGTCCATTATGTATCGGGTCGAAAGTTCCGCCGTAAATTCCAATTTTCAAATTTAATTTATTTATCTAATCTAAGTACCAGATAGAGAAGGAAGCTCAGGATTGCAAATGAGACCACTCCGAAAACAACTGGGCTTTGCGGCAATTCTCGAGTGGCTTCTGATAAATGAAATAGCGCTGACATGGTTATAAGTCTACTGGCCAGATAAGAGCTCTTTGAACTTTGCCTCATCGATGATCGGCACGCCCAACTCCTGTGCTTTGGCCAATTTCGAACCTGGATCAACACCTGCTAATAAATAATTAGTCTTCTTCGAAACCGAAGAACTTGATTTGCCTCCATGAGCTGCGATTACTTCATTTATTCCATCCCTAGTGAAGGAATCAAGGCCTCCAGTAACGACAAAAGTTAATCCAGCCAAAGTCTGTGGTGCGCTTTGGCTTTGCTGTAATTGCATCACCACTCCGGCTTTCTTCCATTTACTGATGATCTCTTGATGCCAAGTAACGGTGAACCAATCAACTATGGAATCCGCAATCACACCCCCAACGCCATCAACTTGTGAGAGTTCTTCAACGCTTGCTTTGGAGATCGCATCTATTGATTTGAAATGATTTGCCAAAGCTTGAGCTGCAGTTGGCCCAACATGTCTGATGGATAAGGAGACGATTACTCGCCATAGGGGGCGTTGTTTTGCAACCTCGAGGGCATCTAAAAGTTTCTGAACATTTGCGGCAGCAGTGCCATCTTTCTTCTTAAAGAAATCAGATTTGGAAAGCTGCGCTGCGGTTAAATCAAATAAATCTGATTCGTCGTTAATAATTTTGGATTCTAATAAGGCATTTGCCGCTTCATGTCCTAAAACATCGATATCCAGCGCTGCACGAGATCCGATGTAATAAAGTCTTTCGCGTAATTGTGCGGGACAGCTCTGAGCGTTAGGGCAACGTAAATCAACATCACCAGCGCTCTGCTCTACAAGTTGGCTTGCGCAATCCGGGCATTTCTTTGGCATCTTGAAAGCGATCTCTTTGCCAGTACGTTTTTCAATCACCGCTGATAAAACTTCAGGAATTACATCACCTGCTTTTCGAATCACAACATAATCGCCGATCAAAACACCTTTGCGTTCTACCTCTTGAGAGTTGTGTAGCGTCGCATGCGTGACTGTTGAACCTGCAACCACCACTGGCTCCATGACTGCAAATGGCGTAACTCTGCCAGTTCGTCCAACACTTACCTTGATATCTAAAAGTTTGGTGACCACCTCTTCTGGAGGATATTTGAAGGCAATCGCCCACTTTGGCGCTCTAGAAGTAACCCCCAATTTTCGTTGTAAATCAATCTGGTCAACTTTGATTACTACGCCATCAATTTCATGCTCTAGCTCGTGACGTAGCTTCTGAAATTTTTCAATGTACTTATTTACTTCAGCTTTTGTATCTAAAACTTTAAAGTGCGGGCTGGTCGGAAGGCCTAGGCCCTTCAAAAATTGATAGGCCTCGCTTTGATGTTCGAATTGCATAGCGGTCGCACCAATTCCATGGACTAGCACGCTAAGTGGCCTGGAAGCAGTGACTCTGGGATCTTTCTGTCGCAAAGAACCAGCTGCAGCATTTCGAGGGTTTGCAAAGGTGGGCTTGCCAGATTCTTCTAGAGATTCATTTAATTCATTGAAGGCTGCGATTGGAAAATAGACCTCGCCACGTACCTCAATCAACTCTGGGAAAGCATCTTCTTTTAATTTTCCTTTTATATTTCTGGATAATTGATGTGGCAGTCCTTTGATAGTTTTAACATTTAACGTCACATCTTCGCCGGTTGTGCCATTACCGCGAGTTAGCGCTCTGGTTAAAATTCCATTCTCATAGCGCAGGTTGATTGCAAGTCCATCGATCTTTAATTCGCAGAGCCATTTAGCATCTGGCGCTTCTTTCGCTACTCGATCAAACCAAGCATCCAATTCAGAGTTATCAAAGACATTGTCCAAGCTCATCATCTTCTCTAGGTGATCAACCTGTTCGAAGGTGGTAGCAAAACCTCCGCCGATACCTAGAGTTGGAGAGTCTGATGCCCGAAGCTCAGGATGCTCTTTTTCCAGCGCTTCCAATTCGCGCATCAGCGCATCAAATTGCGCGTCAGTGATTACTGGATTATCTAGAACGTAATAACGAAAGATATGGTCACGAATCTCTTCAGTTAATTGCGAGATTCTTTGGCGTGGATTCATGCAGTCTCGCAAACAGTAGCTGATCCCACCACGCGATCGTGATCATAGAGAACAGCTGCTTGTCCGGTAGCTAAACCCAGAAGCGGTGCAGCTAAATCGATCTCAACGCCATCATTGGTTTCGCGATAAGTACATTGCAAGGCTGCACCATGAGCACGAACTTGCACCAGACCACTCTTCCATTCAAATCCCGGGTTCGCACCACACCAAACTGGCCGCTCTCCAACGATTCTGGTCACAGCCAAATCTTCCTTTGGCCCTACGACAACTGTGTTGGTTTTTGGTTCGATCTTTAAAACAAATCTTGGATTTCCATCTGCAGCCGGCACTGTAATTCCGAGCCCTTTGCGTTGACCAATTGTGTAGGTGTATGCGCCTTTATGTTGGCCGATTACTGCACCATCTTGATCGACGATTGGTCCATCTTCGCTTCCCAAACGCTCGCGTAACCAACCTGCGTTATCACCACTTGGCACAAAACAAATGTCATGGCTATCTGGTTTGTTAGCAACTGCCAAACCGCGTGCTTCGGCCTCTTTTCTAATATCAATCTTCTCGGTATCGCCTAATGGAAAATAAGCGCCTTGCAATTGTTCGCGATTTAAGACTGCCAAAACATAAGATTGATCTTTGCTGTTATCAATTGCTCGATGCAAAGTACGTTCGCCATTTGTCTCGCGCATAATCGCATAATGTCCGGTTACAACTCCATCAAATCCCATTGCTTTAGCGCGGTCCAAAACTGCTGCAAATTTGATCTTCTCGTTGCAACGTAAACATGGATTTGGGGTGCGACCTGCTGAATATTCAGATAGAAAATTCTCTACTACGCCTTGATGAAACTCTTCAGCCATATCCCAGATGTAAAACGGAATACCGATGACATCCGCTGCGCGCCTTGCATCGTGCGAATCTTCAACAGTGCAACAGCCACGAGCACCAGATCGATATTTCTGTGGATTTGAGGCTAGCGCCAAATGCACACCAACTACTTGATGACCTTCTTCGACTGCGCGGGCTGCTGCAACTGCAGAATCCACCCCACCAGACATCGCTGCGATTAGCTTCATCTTGCAGCTCGCGCTCTCTTTACGACATCCGGTAACACCTTTAATACTTGTTGAATATCGGCTTCGGTGCTTTGCGCGCCCAGAGAGAAGCGCAGAGTTCCGATGGCATCGTCTTCGCTTCTACCCATTGCAACTAATACGTGGCTAGGTCGATGTACCCCAGCGCTACATGCAGCGCCAGTAGAACAAGCGATACCTTCCATATCCATTAACAGCAGAAGCGTTTCGCCAGTAGTGCCAGGAAAAGTTACATTGACGATGTTTGGCAGAGAATTATTTGGCGTATTAATGACTGCATCTGAGATCAACTCTTTGATTCCGATGATCAATTTATTTTTCAGATTTGAAATCTGATCCGAAGGATATTCAGTCAAAGCAGCCGCAAAGGCGCAGATGGCCGGAGCGTTAAGAGTGCCACTTCGAATCTCACGCTCTTGCCCGCCACCATGAAGTAGTGCAGGGATATCCAAACCTCGCTTTAAAACTAGCGCGCCAACTCCAATAGGGCCACCGATTTTATGTGCGCTGATGGTTAGCGCAGTTAATCCTTTAAAAGTTACTGGTACTTTGAGTAGAGATTGAACTGCATCCGAATGCACCGGAATCTCGCCTGCTAATTCGATGACTTTAGAAATTGGCTGCAACGCACCCGTTTCATTGTTGGAATGCATCACTGAAATTAGCGCAATTTCATCACCACGGGTGTCAATTACATTTTTCAAGAAATTTAAATCAATAATCCCATCTTTATCCACCGGGATCTCAATTAACTCTGCGCCTTCTTTCTCAACTAACCACTTTGCAGGGTCTAATACCGCGTGATGCTCGATCGCAGAGATCAAAATTAATTTCTTGCCTGATTTCCAGTAGAGACCTTTGATTGCCAAATTATCAGCTTCGGTGCCAGATGCCGTGAAGATGATCTCACTTGGTGCGCAATCTACGAAGGTAGCAATCTTTTCACGCGCCTCTTCAAGTGCGCGTCTAGTCTCACGGCCATAAATATGTAGTGAGGAGGGATTACCGATCTCTCTTAATTGGCGATTGAATTCGGCGAGGGCAATCTCCGATATGGGCGTGGTCGCCGCATGATCTAGATAAATTGCCATTGGGCAATTCTACTTCCGATGATTGACTCTGATTTTTAGGCTATTTACGCGCTTGAATCAAATCTGCGGCTTGATTTAAAACGGTGACTAGATCTCCAACTACACCGAAATCAGCAATCTCAAAAATTGGAGCTTCAGCATCCTTATTGATTACCACGATGGTCTTGGAAGTTTGCATTCCCGCCTTATGTTGAATTGCACCGGAGATTCCGCAAGCAACATAGAGATCTGGGCTAACGCTCTTACCAGTCTGGCCCACTTGCATGTCATGGCTGCACCAACCCGCATCTACCGCTGCGCGAGATGCTCCGATTGCCGCACCTAATGAATCTGCAAATTTCTCGACGGCATCCCAATTGCCATCAATGCCACGACCACCCGACACCACAATCTTCGCCTCTGCAAGTTCTGGTCTTGCACCCTTGCTCTTTGGCTTTGTCGATTTCACTGTAACTAACGGATGATCATTGCCATCTAACTTGGTAGCGCTCGGGACAGATGTTGCAGGTTCGATTGAATTTGGTCGAACTGCTATCACCGGAATACCTCTGGAAACTTTCGCTTTCACTGTGTAGCCACCACCGAAAATCGATTGGCTAGTTACAAAATCTGGATCAACGGCAATGGCATCAGTGATGATTCCGGATTGCAGTTCGATAGCAGTTCGGGCTGCCAACTCTTTGCCATCCATAGTTGCAGCGATGAAGATCGCAGCTACACCATTTGCTTTCGCAAATTCTGCAATTGCCTTTGCAGATTTAGTTTCGACAACTACCACTTCATTGGCACCGGCAGCGCCAACTAGCTCAGCGGTATTCTTTGGATTATCAGCGACGATTAATACTTTGCTCATATCAACTTCCGCTCTGCTAAGAAGTCCACTAATTTCGCCGCAGCAGTTCCATCATCTTCAATCTTGGCACCGGCAGCTTTTGGTGGTTTTGGATTTGCTTCAATTACCTCAGTCCAGGATGCGCTATCTGCTCCACCGATCGCTGCTAAATCTTTAGTGGTTATCTCTTTCTTCTTGGCCGCCATGATGCCTTTGAATGACGGATAACGTGGTTCGTTGATTTTCTCAACCACGCTCATGATTACTGGGAAATTTGCTTCGAGTTCTGCTTCGCCAGTATCAGTGATTCGATTGATTACGATTTTCTTTGAAGCGAGATCCACTTCAACTTTATTTGCGAAAGTTAATTGTGCATATCCAAGCCTCGCGCTTAACATCGCTGGAATTACTGACATTCTGGCATCTGTACTTTCAACTCCAGAGATTACAAAATCGTATTCGCCCTCTTTAATTACCTTTGCAAGTACTTCGGAGGTAACCATCGCATCTGCACCTGCGAGCGCGGGATCGGTAATTACGATCGCACTTGTTGCGCCCATTGATAGACCTTTACGAACCGCTTCTTGTGCTCTAGCCGGGCCCATTGAAATTAATGTGATCGTATGTTCGCCGCCATCATCAACGGTTCCGCCATTTGCTTCGCAGATTCGTAGCGCTTCTTCGATGGCATATTCATCTAAATCATTTAAAACCGCGTCGACGCTCTCGCGATCAATACGCCCCGATACAAATTTCTTCTCAGCCCATGAGTCTGGAACTTGCTTTACGGTGACTGCGATTTTCACGTGCATATGTTACTGGTCGGTAGCATTTCCGCCTAGCCGAAATTCTTAAAGTTTCAGGGCAGACTGCTCTCCATGCTTCAAGCAGATCCACGGTATTTAGGCGCAACTGCAACTGCAGAGGGCGCAAACTTTGCCATCTGGGCTGAGGCAGCTGATGCCGTGGAGATCTGCCTATTCGATGAGATAAATGGGAAGTTGGTCGAGACCAGGTACTCGCTCTCCCACCGAAATGGTCCGATCTTTCACGGCTATTTAAAAGGTGTGAAGGTCGGACAGCGATATGGCTACCGTGTTTATGGACCATGGGAACCAGAACGTGGCGCTCGCTTTAATCCAAGTAAATTATTAATCGATCCATATGCGCACATGTTGGATCGAACTTTGAAATTCGTCCCTGAGATTTATGGACATAAGAGTGAAGATGGTTTTGGTAGCGGAGATACCAATTTGATTGATGAACGTGACTCTGCAAAGTTCGTTCCGCTCTCTGTAGTCACGGCCTATGAACCTCGCCAAATAAATAATCCCAGAATCAATTGGCAAGATACCGTTATCTATGAAGCGCATGTAAAGGGACTTACTTGGAGTAATCCTGAGATTCCTGAATCCGAACGCGGTACATATAAAGCGCTCGGCCATCAATCGACAATTGATTACTTGAAACGAATCGGTATTACCGCGTTGGAACTTTTACCAATCCATGAACATGCTACCGAGCCTTCAATCTGGGCGCGTGGGCGTGAGAATCATTGGGGTTACAACCCAATCGCGTTTAGTGTGCCACATAGAGCATACGCATCTACTGATGATCCAATCTCAGAATTGCAATTTGCGGTAGATAGATTGCATGAAAATGGGATCGAAGTTATTTTGGATGTGGTTTACAACCATACTGCCGAAGGCGGACCCGGTGGCCCACATATCTCTTTCAAAGGAATAGACAATCGCAATTGGTATCGACATGGTGGCACTAACCATTACATCGATAACACGGGTTGCGGAAATACCTTTAGCGCTGGCAAACCTCATGGAGTGCGACTAGTAATCGATTCACTTCGATGGTGGAGCCAAGTTATCGGGATCGATGGTTTCAGATTTGATTTAGCTCCTTCATTAAATCGAACTGGCAACATGATTGATTCAGCATTATTTGCAGCGATTGCTGCTGATCCTGTCTTAAGACAATTGAAATTAATCGCTGAACCTTGGGATATCTCTCGATACTCATTAGGCGAATTCCAGTATCCATGGCGTGAATGGAATGACTACTACCGAGATGCCGTGAGGCAATTCTGGTTAGGTGATTTAGCTCGTGGATATGGAGAGGGAGTTAGCGCGCTCGCCTCTTCGATTGCTGGTTCGAGCAATATCTTCTATTTCCGAGGTCCGACTTCATCTATTAACTTTGTGACTGCGCACGATGGCTTCACATTGAATGATCTGGTTACCTATCAAGATAAACGTAACCTGCCCAATGGCGAAGATAATCGAGACGGTAATAACTCAAATCGCTCTTGGAATGTTGGACATGAAGGACCAACTGATGATCCAAAGTTAAATCAAATTCGAAATTCACTTCAAAAATCTATGATGGCTACGCTGCT